>JBCCXG010000542.1:0-4772 GCA_039191945.1 Bacteroidota bacterium | reverse complement strand
TGACGAGGTAAACTCTGAGTGGTTACTTCGAGGATCAGGAGAAATCATCGATTATTCGAAAAAGAGCCAAAGTTCTAAGGAGCAGCGAGGCAAGCGAGGCACGGTACGAAACCTCAAAGTCAGTGTCGAGCGACGTGTTTATGAGATTCTTGACATGATGCGCCTCAAAGGGGCTGCCGATACTGAAGTAGAGGAGCTGGGAGAGCTTGTTACCCATTTGATCAAGGAGAATGAAGAACAAAAGCTCAAGATTCTCGATCTGTACGAGAAGAATGCTGGCATGGTGGACGTGCTGCGTAAGAAATTAGACGTCAACATCTAAGGGACGTCCAGACAATCCAATCTGCAATTTTTCCTTTCTTTCAGATGCTTAGCTGATGAATGCTTAGCCACTTCGGCGTAATTTACTGGGCACTTATTGTCTTTTTATACGAGTATACGCTTGGCGCAAACTCGTTATCGCCGTTGTTGCCATGAAGGCAGTGTGAGCACCTCGTTGACGGTTACTAGCGCACCAAGTAAGACCTGTTTCGCGCTCATCCATCCCTGAGCATAGATCGCGACAATAGCTCTAGTTGTCAATGGGTTGCTTGTCTACGAGAGGGTGGTATTGGCTATACATCCTGTTACGAGATTGATGACGGACGCCCTTCTGAGTAAGATGGCAACGAGATGAATCTGATAGCTAAATAGTCTGTACGACTGTTCTGCCAGGGAGTCAGCCGTTAAAGTATTAGTATGCATTTTTCGAAGGTCAGAATTAGACCTAGACGGCATGAATACTCCTAATAAATGGTCGGATGGTGAAAGACCTTGATAAAGGTCCTGAGGTGGACTGTAGGGCACGTAGTGCTAGGGTCTATCAGTTCTTAAGAATACGAAAATGTAAACTCTTATCGCCCACGAAAGTGCCTGTTAGGAGGGCGTAGTAGGAATGGAGGGGGGGAATCCATGCTTAAGATTACTCCACGTACGCCGTTTCCGCATAGGGGCGAAGCGATTCCTCCAGATCTCGTCGGAGTCGGTATCTGGAATATCGAACATACCCGAGTATCGTCAGTATCGCAAGCAGCAAAGAAACAACACTAATTTGAGCGTACCGCCTTATTTCTTGATTGCGCTCTTGTATTTCAATCATTTCAAAATATCGCTTCGTGATCAGCTCCAAGTTGTACTTCTTGTCCGTTGCTTCTATCTGCTGTTTTTCCTGAAGATAATTTTGGATTGTAGTTCCATAGAGCTCTTGATAGGTAGCATAAGCCTCCATTTCTCCTTCAATCAAGTGTATGCGACTTATCAGCTTGTACAGGCGAAAAACTCGACTTTTCTCCACAGATTCATCCATTAAATCTTCAGCTTCAGCAAGATACTGCGAAGCTTCGTCGAGATAACCACTTTCAATCAGACATTCCCCCAAATCTGTTAGGGTCAGAAAAGTCGAATTCGAAGTTGATTCGTGATTCTTTTTGTAGGTAAGAGCGGCCTTATAGCTCTCTGCTCCCTCAACAAAACGCCCTTGCTCCTTGTATGCGTCGCCGATGTTGTGAAGACTGAGTGCGGTATATTCAAGTTTTAAAGATTCATGATTCTTGACATACTCCTGTAGTAATCGAAAACTCTCTAATGATTTATCCAATTCACCCAGTTCCGTATAAATCAACCCTCTTTCGTTGTAAATCGTGGCAATCGTTTTCTCTCCAAGGATTTGAAAGTAATCGAAGCAACTATTCAACAATTCTAAAGCTTTTCGATAATTACCAGCATCGGACTGCAGTTGTGCGGAGGAAACAAGCAACTGACAATACTCTTTAAGAAGATCATGTTCTAGAGCTATTTCCATTGCTCTCTCGTAGTAGTCAAGAGCATTCTCAAAGTCGTTAAACCTTTGAAAGATTGATCCTGTAAGCTGTAAGCCCTTTATTAGATCGGAAGAAGCTATATCGTAACGACCATTTTCCGCAAACCGCACGCTTTCAAGATAATAAATGACTGCCCTACCCAAATTGTCAAAGTGCACTTCCTGACTCCAACCCATTAAAAGGTTGCACTTAGTAGCCAGTGCATAGTCTTGGACAGCCACTGCTTCCTTCAGCAGTTCTTTGTAAAGCGCATTCCCTCTTTCAGGATCAACGTCTATTATCTCGTAAGCTTCAGCTTCTCGCTCGTTCAAACTCGAGCCGGCTGTAACTAAGCCGCCACTACCGAGCAGAAGGGATGTAAATAATATCTTGATTCGGATGCCCATAGTCTGGACCCGAATATAGACAAAAAAGGCGAGCATGCGCTCGCCTAATATATTTTAAGCAACGTTTTTTCTATAAATAGCCTGAAATAGTCGATTATTCAAACTACTTCAGTGTAATAATAAGTTTCGCCGCCTTTTAATTAGCTTGGCTTTCCAGTTTTGGGCCTTTCGCCGAAATCATATGAAGGACTTCCTATCTCAGCCTCTTCAATAATTTCTTCCATAATAGTGTCTTCTCCACAACTTGCAAGAAGTCCAGCAAATGCGAATGCGATAGCAGCCAATTTTAATCTTTTCATAGCTCGGATTGTCTAGTCGTTAGCGATTGATTTCGTAACGAAGATAGAGCCACGAAAAGGGCGAAATACCCGAAAGTGGATAAATTCTACACACATGTTTTGCACGTAGAATGAGCTTAAAATCAGCTACTTATGCACGAAAAAAATGGGATATAAAGATCCTTGTACACAAAAAATCCACGACCGGATTCTGTGTTGATTTAATGTGTATCTTTACAAGTTTGCCTCAGACACACTTCTACCGTACTTATTCACACAGTTGGCCGAAAACAGGAAGTCAGGACTTTCTCTAGGTTAAAAAATTCAACGTCGGTTGATTCGTATTATTGATACAAAGCCCCTTTTGACAATGAATTACTCCACGATTTTACATCAAAAAAGCGGCATTTCAAAGTAACAAATACTGGTAAGCGTTGCTTGCGAATGAACCGGTAATTTCTGGTAGTGAACGGGTTATGATGGAGTTGAGCAAGGTGCGAAAGCTCCACAAAGCGTTTTTTGCGATTGCTACTAGTTTCCAGCCCGCCTAGTTGTAGAGGCTGCGCTTCTTCTTCTTCATGAAAATCTGTCGGAAGCTAGTACCGGTCAAGGCGCCAAAACCAGCCACGAGCCCTCCCAAAAGCCCGGTCCCTAGAATCAGTAGGTTGGTATCATCGATCGGGAATAGTTGTACCATCTTATCAGTCAAAATGGATTGCGTTTCGTTGTCGATCATCCAGCTCATGTACAACCAAACCAAACCCCCACCTAAAAAGCCGGAGATAAAGGAGTTCAGTCCCGAGCCGGGTATCAGAAAGCCAGCAAACCCGGCCAGTAGGGCCATGGTCCACCAGGGCAAGAATCCCAAGAGGAAGTAAGTCATCAAGGCAATCAGCAATAGGCGTAGTAGCAACTTCATTGAATTAAGGGATTAAGCGAAGGTTGTGCACGATACTTTCGTTGTCCTCGGAAATGCTCGGCGCAAAAAGCAATTCATAATATTTGCCGGAAGACCACGGATCGATCATTTGACCATAGGTAGGGTTGCCAGGGTTGCCTGATTGGCTGCCTGGATAGACGCCCCAGCCTTGCGTGCCTGTACTGTCCAATTTCACTACGAACCTCCACGAGGGGCCGTGCCGCCCGCTTGCGGCATTCACGATGTTGTGGTTCCCTCCAATACGTACTTGCTCCCGCGAAAAGGGCTTGATCTGCAGGATATGAAGGATCGAGGTGTTTTTGAATTTATACCAAGAGTGGTCATCGCCGTTTCTTTCCTTCCATTGTTCTATCCCATCATAAGCTTGATCAAATGCTAGACGGAACAGATCTCCGACCGTCTCGACGGATGGCGTTTCCTGGCGATCGATAAATCCAAAGTCTGGCTTATTCAGCAGGATGTAGGTGGTGTTGTATCGATTGGGCCGGATCAAGCTTATCTCTTGCCCTTCAAATTCGTCCCACACCAGGTTGTATAGTGAGTCCTGCCACAGTTCGAAGAGGGAAGGCGCCGTCAGGTCCGGTTCGTTGAAGAAGTCCCAGTTGCTCAATGTAGTATACATACGTCCTTTCGGAGTACTCAGCCGTGTAGAGTCAAATTGTAGACTGTCCAGCATCGCGGGCAGCAGCTCAGAGGCGATGTAGTTAAAGTTATCGTTCTGCAGGGCCATCATGTCCTCCTCGGTGATATTAGTCATCACGCTCAGTCGGTCATTGATCCGACGATTTCGATAATACTCAAAGTTGTAGTCATAGTCATAGTAGGGGTAGGTACCATCTCCCGGATGCTGGTTGGCCGAACTGACGAAGCCTTGAGGTGGATTGAGCACTTTGTAGGTATGCTCCCAGGGCATCATCTCCTGCCACTCTTGCCGAGAGTCGCGGCCATCCATGATGAACTTACCCTGCTCTTCCCACTTCACGGGAAACTTTCCGCTGATGCGAATAGCGATATCCCCAGCAGCACTGGCAAAAGCGATGTTTTGAGGGGGTCCGACGTACTTGCTGAGCGCTTGGCTGTACGCGTCATAGTTGTAGGCTTGATTGAGTTGGATAAAGGTCTGGTAGTCGGAGGCGTCGTGAGCTGTCCAGCGCATGGCCAGGTTCAGTTGTTCGGTGCTCACATCGTAGTTGCGATCATAGACGACAGGCCCGTAATGCGTAAAGACAATCGTATCATAGACCGTCGTCCCCCCACGTACTTGGAATTCTTCGACCACCTTTTGGGTTTTGAGCCACTTCTCGTCGTA
>JBCCXG010000541.1:0-4783 GCA_039191945.1 Bacteroidota bacterium | reverse complement strand
TCTGCGCGCAGCGTTGCATGTGGAATATCATCGTCAAATGCCTGTGGATAGGTGATGGAGCTCCCAGCATTGAGTTTGACACTGGAGCCATCGCTGAGATTAATGGTCGCATGCTGACCTGCCTCCGCTCGCTTGGTCACGAATTTTGTCGAAGTCCCACGATTGACATAGGTCAACAGGAAGAGAAAGGACGACACTGCGATGACGGAGGCCAATGCAATCTCTCGTATCGGCACTTTGCGTTTAGTTGGTGCCGTAGCAATCGGATTTACGGCACTTTGTACCTTGCCGTAAATTTCCAGCTTGACTTGCTCCTTGTAAGTCAGGTCCCAATCTTTTGATCGATCCTTTTGCATTTGCATGGAGTCAAAGAAGCTCTCAAACAATGCTTTCTCTTCTTCTGAGGCCTCTCCCTTCTCGTATCGATCCAGGAGTACAAAAAACTCTTCTTTGGTCATTTGTCACCGAGGGTTTAGATAGGAGTCGCACCGCAGCAGAAAAACACGTACTGCCAAGGCATTTTTTTGACAAGTCATGGACTACTCCACCAATCTTGACATGGTAGGGCAGGGAAAGCACGGACTGGTCACGGCGTTACTGTGTGACTCTCATTATGCTCGATTTATGATCTAATGAAGCTTGCTCAATAGAAAAGTAGGAGTAAAAAGGAAAGGAGGGAGGGTTTGATCTCTGTTCTGAGGAACCGAAGGGCTCGGCTGATCTGGGTTTCGACAGTGCGGATAGATAGGTTCAACTTTTGGGCAATCTCCGAATTGCTAAGTCCCTCAAATCGGCTTAAATAAAAGATTTCTTGACAGCGATCCGGCAGATGGTCCAGTGTGGTGAGTATCGTCTTCTCCAGATCGTTGAAGTTGAGTGCTTCCTCCGTTTGGTTGACGAAAACACGCGACTCCAAACGCTCCATGTGCTTGTCGGTCCATTTTCCGCGGCGCAGGTGAGAAGCCACTTTGTACCGGACTGCCTGCGACAAGTAGGCGGATAGCCCGTTGATTTCCAGCTCCTGTCGGCGCTCCCAAAGGCTCACAAAGATCTCTTGTACGATATCCTTGGAGACACTCTCGTCTTCCAGGACCTTGTCGGCCAGATTGAAAAGCCGCTCCCAGTAACGTTCGAATATCTCGTCCAATGCTCGTGCATCATCTCGCTTTAGTAACGTAATCAGACCCGCATCTGAGAACTTTTTATTAGGGGAGGTTTTCAATTTTCGATTCCGTTTAGCTCCAATCCAACACCGCACAGTCTTTTATTGCTCGCCCCACATGACGGGGATATCCGCCTCACAGGTGGATTGAGCTGGATCTCTCCAATCCGCTATAAAATTGAAAAGTCTCAGCGCCTATTTCAATCGCTATGACTAGTGATTTTCTAAGCTAGGAAGATACGGCGGTTTAGCTTTGTTTGAGGTAGCGATCGATACTGCTGTCGAAAGATTTTTAGAGGCAGTGCACCGCTTAATACCCCTTTAAATGATCGCCTAGCACTTCCAGGCTCTTAGCAAAATTATCTCTGCCGAAGCCGATTCGAAGGTACTTGCCAGGATAGTCAAACATCTCAGAGGGCAGTGCCATGACGTTAGCTTGTTCGACCAACCGATCGCTGAAGTCCAGTGCGCTCTCTTCGATGTCCAGTTCGACAAAGGCAGTGGATCCGGCTTGGGGTTTAATGAACGATTTGAAGAGGGTTTGTTCGTCAACGAATTGCTCAAAGAGCGCAATATTTCGTTGTATTCGATCGACATTGATCTTCAGAAAATGATCTACTTGATTGAGCAGTATCATCGTCAGTACCTCGCTTGGGGCGTTGGTGCAGATGCTGAGGTAGTCCTTGAACTTGGCCACTTTCATCAGAAGCTTTCGGTCTTGCGCGACGAGCCATCCTACCCTAAGTCCAGCCGCACCCAGTGACTTCGAGGTGCCCCAAAGACTGATGCCTTTGTCGTACAAATCTGATAGGGGTGGGAGTATGGTAGCTTGATCCTTTGCGAGCTTGTAATACATCTCATCACTATAGACATAAGCTCCAAATTTCGAGGCAATATTTATGATGGCCTGCTGCTGTGCAGCGTCCCAATAGCTACCTGTGGGATTGTGAGGAAAGTTGACCACGATCAGTTTCGTGTGTTCCTGCGTGAGCTCATCCAATGCATCGGTATCAAATTGCCAGGTAGTTGGGTCGGGTAGCCACATGGAAATCTGACATCCGATGGCCTCGACCACTGCATAGTGCGCCTGGTAGCAAGGACCGGCAATGATCACATGATCGTCCGGGGACAATAGGACGTTCATCAAGCTGAAGTGCAGCTCCCCGGGCGATGACACGAGCACATGATCGATGGACGTTGCTCGATAGTGTTGTAAAATGGTCTCTCGTAGCAAGGGACTACCTAGACTCTCCGTGTACCCCAGCTCGAGGCTGCTCCACAATTCGAGTGCTTCGTCGCTGGCTTGTTCTAAGACCGCCTGAAGTGGTAGTCCTTGGGAATCGGAGCTTGACAGTAAATATTGTGCGGAGAACTCGTGCTGTGCGAAATACCGCTCGAGTTTAAATTCTGAGATCTGCATCGTGATGTTGGGCTTGGGTGGAAGTTAGCTCGTTCCGATCTAATTTGGGAGCGTGTGAAGGAGGAGGTGTGTCTGCCTTACACCTCCAGGAAACCCTTTTTCCGAGCAGGTCTGATTGTTTTCATTACTCTTGAGGATAGATGCAATTTCTGTTCTCCTCAGTGCCCCAGACCGACGATCCTTCTTCGTGGAAGATTCCCAATTAAGAGGTGAGACCCTTTGCCTGTGCCGCTAGAATGGGTTCCTGAATTTCTTCAACCATAGATACCTCAGGTTGGGCCAGTGCGGGTTCCGCTTTTTTCGCGAAAGTTTTGGTTTTATGCGTCGGCTTGGAAAGGAATGCAGCTCCCAATGTCAGGGCACCCATGATCAGCCAGCCCACATCCACCAGGAAGGAATCCGGGTATCCCATGGCCGTTGATTTCCAAAACCACAAGCCTGTCACCATGCCATTGACAATAGGGATAGCTATACCCATCGCACCTGCCAGCAATAAGGCGTGCTTGTTGATCTTGAAATTGCTTTTGATGAAATAAGCGTAGATGGTGTAGACCAACCACGAGCCGAAGAACACCCAGTTCAGTATGGCAAATCGATTCGCAGCATCGAGCGGCAGAATCTTTGCTGCCAGGAAAAGTAGCGCGATAGCAGGATAAAGACCCAGACACGACCCGAGGTAGATCGCTCCCATATTTTGGTTGAAACGTTCCTTCGATGCGTAGATCTTCTTTTCACGTGCCACCAACCAGATCATCACACCGGATACAATAACAAAACAAGTGAGAACCGCCAGGATGAAGTAGATGATTTGAACGAATAATCCCCCGAAATTCCCGAAGTGCAACTGAATGAAGTACTCCACGGAGGAGGTAGCAAAACTACTTTCGCTAAAGGCCTTTTGATCCACAAGCGTGCCATCCGTTAGCTTGTAGGTGGAGAGGGCTTTCCCGGCAAAGTCTTCATTCGTGTCGATGTAGGCAGATACCACCAAGTGGGCATTTTCGTCGCCGTAGCTCTTGAGCATCACTTGCCAGTTCTCAACGTCCTCCATCGGCAAGTCGGCAAAAGCTTGATCTACCAAAGGTGTGATAGCCACTTGCTCATCAGCAGCTCCCAATAATTCGTAGGGCTTTCGCTCCGGAAGCAGAATGTTGGTGGCTTCGTTGAAATCGTCAAAAACAAGCATGACCAGGGGATAGAGCACAACTGCGAGCCCAAAAACGGTACCCGTCACTGCATACATGAATTGAAAGGGGATTCCCAACACGCCCAGTGCCGTATGGGCATCGGTCCAAAGGTTTTTGATGGATGACTTGATCCTAAAGGTGAAAAAGTTGGAAACGATCTTTTTCCAATGCACAATGACACCCGTGACCACAGCAAATAAAAAGAACAACGAAACAAAACCCGAGAGATAGATCCCTGCCATCGGTATCTGCTGAAAGTAATGAAGTCGTGTCAGTGTGCGTCCGATGCGTTGTTGCCCACCATTTTCTGTGTCTGGCTTCGAGAGTTCATAGGTTACTGGATCTATAATGAAGTCAAGTCGCTCCGTAGCCTCTGCATAGGCCAGGCTGTCCTCTGAAGACCAGTGGCTTAGCGAATCGGCTGAAATACGGTTGGCGGGTGGGTTGGCGAAGACGAACAGATCTGTGCCATTATTAGGTCGGATATTCACGAAGAAATCCCGGCCGTACATGTCGTACCCTTCTTTTTCTACATTGGCCAGAATGCGATCGTAATCAAGGTTAGCAGAAATGTTCTTCTCCGGTGCGTTGATCTCCCAGTTATTGATGTTGTTTTGAAACAGCGCAAAGGCCCCGGCCAGGAAAATGACGTAGAGGCCAATACTGATGACGATCCCGGATACCGTATGTGTATTGAAGAAAACGTTGTAGAGTCTTCTATCGGATTGATGTTCTTCTTGTGGATTAGTCTTCATTGGAGATCATTTTAGGAAGTAAATGCAAGCGCCGCTTACCAGGGCAATGGAAAGAAAGAGCCCCCATACCTTCCAGGGACTTTTGATCCAATACACGATGGCAATGAACGCCACCCAGACGGATGGGAAGGTGATCCAAATGGATAGCACCACAGCCTCTTTGTTGATCAATGCGGCAATGGTCAGCACCCCCAGTGTTGCGATAAGACTGCCTAAAATAGCCGCCACGACCTTGCTCGTGCGCGCCCAGGGGGATTGT
>JBCCXG010000540.1:0-4799 GCA_039191945.1 Bacteroidota bacterium | reverse complement strand
TTCATGTGAATCATCACCCGGGAGCCAGTAGACACACCTCCGGCACGTAAGGCTGCAGCGATTTGATTGCTCTTTGAATCCAACTCGGCGTAGCTCACGGTTTGGTTCTCCTGGACCAAAGCGACTTGGTGGGGGTACTCACGATCTGTCGATCGGAGGGCGTCCGAGAGTAGTGGTCCTTCGGGAGTTAGCGTCGAGACCAGCGAAGCATCGAGTAGATCACGTTCCGACGGAGTCGTCAGATCAAAATCATTGATCAACCTTGAAGGCGCCTCAATTAACTCATTGAAAATCTTCTTAAAATGTGCCTCCGCCCGGGACTTGTTGTCGTTTGACCAATAGGTGTCATTGAAGTCAAAGTAGAAGTCAAAGCTCCCGGGATCGTTAAAGTCAAATACCTGGATCCGCAGCAGGTGGTTGCTGTCAACGTGACCCGAATGGTGCCAACCGGCATGGCAGGGTACCCCTGCAAACTCCCCGAACTTTAGTGGTATATAATTGAGCACTACGTCGATCCCTCGGGCTAGGGTAGAATTGATCACACCAGGTTCGGAGAGACTGAGAAACAACTGTACCTCTCGAACCACCTTGCTATGAAGCGACTGAAAAGTATCTGCCGTGTCGATGGTGACCCTTAGCGGCAGGACTTCAATCAGCAGCCCGGCGCTCTCCCGATATAGCGCACCCAGGCGATTGGTGGCAGGTGCTCCAATGGTCACTTCGGACCTCCCACTCACCCGATGAATATAGGCAGCCAACGCCGTGGATAGCATGGCAAAACGGCTGAGGTGAGGGCTCAATGCCCGGTAAGGAGCCTCAAGCACAGCCCGCTCGAAACGATCCTTTATCGATGGCTCGATGCGTAGCTGGCTGCGGGTAGAAGCAGTCCCTGTCGGCTTCGAAGATTGACCGTAAAAGGAATTGGGAAGCATTAACTGCTCTCTTTCCTTCCAGTGGGTGGATATGTTGTCTCGTCGGGCACCTGTGCGAAGGGCTCGTTCGGCCTCCAGGTAGGCTGTAAATGTGGTCGGAGGCGTATCGTTAGCCCCCTCGTAGACTTTCGCTAGAAAAGTATACATACTGAAGGTACTGGTCGCATCCGTGATGATGTGATGGAGGTTAAAAAACCACACGTATCGATCAGTTGCTCTTTTGATCAGGCAGCTATCGTAAGCGCGCACGGTCAGGTCCATGGGCTGCTCTACCCTTTGTTGAACCCACGCTTCAAACGCCGAACCCGTCCAATCAGCCTCTGGCATCTCCACGTATTCGTGAAAGACAAGTCGTTCAGCGATTTGCTGATAAGGTTCGCCGTCCTCAGATTGGATAGTGATCGACAACGAGTCAAATGCTCTGACTAACGCTGCAAAGGCGGTTTTAAACCGCTCAGGTTTGATGGGCCCCTCCAGACGAAAGGTATGCGCCATATTGTACAGCGGGCTCTGAGGGTCAATACATTGACCTCGCCATAGCAAGTCCTGGCTGCTGGAGAGTGGGGCTTTCATCGGTTAGGGTCTCGACTAGGCGCTGGCCAATTTTGATTTAATGAAGCTTTCCATGGCTAGCACATTGATAAAATTCTCTATGACCATCTCCCCGGGGTCTATGGCAATGGAAAACTGCTCTTGGATAAAGCTGACCAGTTTCATTACGCCCAGTGAATCTAACACGCCAGTGGTTAGTATATCTTCTTCCGGGGTTAGGTCCATCTCTTGATCACGGGCAATTGAAGTCTTGATCTCCGTGATAATAATCTCTCTCATCGTCTCTTCACCTCTCATTCTTTGTAGCATTCATTCAGTCTCAGTTAGCGATAAAGTGAGCTTTCTATAGTCCACTTTACCCGTTGGATTGCGAGGAAGTTGCTTCACCACACGAATCTCTTCCGGCACCGCATATCCAGGCAATGTCGTCGCCAGCAGTTGCTTGATCTCCTCCACCGAAGGCGACAGTTCCAACTCCAAACTTACTAAAGCAATTAGTAACCTTCTATCTTCTCCCATCTTCGGCGCGACGCAGGCTGCTTCTCTTACGCCGGGAATTGCCAAAATCGCTGATTCAACCTCCAGTAACTCTACCCGATTGCCCCTGATCTTCAATTGTCGATCCGCTCGCCCTAAATAGTGAATACGGTCCTCCTGATCGACTCGCACCCGATCTCCCGTGCGGTAGTATTTTTCGGTCTGGCCAGTGTCGGTTGTTTCCGTGTAGAAAGCTTTCTCGTTTAAATCAGGTCGTTTCCAGTAACCCAGCATCGTCGTGGCACTTCGAATGACCAGTTCGCCCTCCTCACCTCCCGATACTTCATGATCGTCGCGGTCTACCACTTTATAGGAGGAATTGCCCCAAACGTAACCCAATGGGACATCCTCCGAAGGAATATCTGGCAAATGATAATATGTGCACTGATTGGTCTCCGTCGGTCCATAGACGTTGCTAAACCGGACGTGGGGCAGACGCTCCATCAGCTGACGAAGCTGTCCAAGAGGAAATGGCTCTCCCATGTAGAGTAGCCAGTTGAGGTGCTCGTAGTCATACTTTTCAAACGCACCTATCTCGAGTAACTGAATCAACACATAGGGTACCGAATACCAAATGGTTATTTTCTCATCAGAAAAAAGCTTTGCTAGGCTTCCGACCATCTGTGCATAAAGCTCAGGTATGATAATGGACCGGCCCATGGCGTAGGGTACCGAAAGATATCCCATCATCGAAGCGTCGAAAAACGCCGGAGAGTGTAAGCCAAAAACGTCATCAGATTGCAGATCATAGAGCTCCGCAGCGAGGGAGGCAAAGCTTAAGGCACTGTAATGGGAGTGCATAATTCCTTTAGGCACTCCCGTGGTACCGGAGGTATGGAGGATATAGGCAAGATCTCCATCGACGCCCTTTGGAAGATCAGCGATCGGCTTAAGGCTAGCGACATCTGCCCAAGACCAACATTTGACACCGCCAATGACACGGTTTGTGCCAACGAGATGCTTCACACCATCTAAACCGCCCTCCTCCGAAAGGAGTGATCTCGTCTGCATCTCATCTACCAGCAAGATCGACATATCGCAAGAAGATGCGATGGATCGTATCCTTGATTTTGGGGACTTGGGGTCCAGCGGCACGTAGACGCAACCGAGCAGCGTAATGCCGTACAAAGCAACGGCTGACTTGATAGATCGCCCGAAACAGGCACCGATACGGTCCCCCTTTCGAGCGCCCATCTCATGCAGCGCTCTGGCCAGACACCCAGCCTCCGTCCACAGGGCCTCGTAGGACAAAGCATCCGCTCCATGCTTGAAGGCTACGTGATCCGGAACCCGCTCTACGGCATTAGCCACGATATGGGGAATCAAATAGCTCCTCATAAACCTATCAACCTCGCTATAATATTTCGCTGAATATCGGACGTTCCTGCATACAATACGCCACCGACTGCGTCTCTCAGATCTCGCTCTATTTCCGACTCAGTCAGATAACCAAGCCCTCCCCGGGTGCGTATAGCGCTCAAGCTATTTTCCAAAAAGCCTTCACCCAAATACAGTTTCAACATAGCAGCCTCAACCATGGCACTTTTTCCATTGTTTTTAAGCCAGGCCAATTTATATAGCAGCAGCTGTGCGAGGTCATGTCGCATCTTCATTTCGACAATTCGATTACTCACAGACTGAAACTTACCTACCGATTGGCCATACTGTTTCCGCTGGTTAGAAAACTCAATCGCCTCTTCCAGCTGTCGCTGCATTGCGCCAACATTACTCGCGAGTATACATCCCCTATCATATTCCAGAGAGTTATTGATCAGACTAAAACCAGCCCCTTCGACACCAATTCGATTTTCCTCGGGTACAAAAACCCCATCAAGGATAACCTCCCCAATAGGAACTGTCCGCAAGCCCATTTTGGGTTGCGGCTGTGAGACTTGCACCCCATCAAACGATCTTTCGACGATAAACGATGACAAGCCCCATTGGCCCAATTGCTTGTTGGTCGCACAATAAATAATGAAATAATCAGCAACGGGAGCAAGCGTGATGAGACATTTATGCCCATCTAGTTTGTAACCCCCATCGACCTTTTCCGCCGTAGTAGAAAGCTGGAATATATCAGAGCCCGCCTCTGGTTCAGTAAGTGCATGGCATCCAATCCGCTCACCTGACACCATCTTGGGCAGGTATCGCCGTTTTTGGCTCTCTGAGCCGTAGTCTGACAGGAAGATCTGCACATTCCAGAGCTGCGTCCCGACAGCGAGAGCGAGTCCATTGTCATTGCAACCATAGCCAAAGCCCTCCATAGCCAGCGTAGCCTTCTCCACATCGACCGTCGACTGATGGCCACCATATTCCTCAGTGGCCACCAAACCAAACAGACCAAATGTCGCACATTTCTGCCACTGATCATGGTCGAACTCCAACTCCAAGTCCCTTCGAACAATGTCATTGTTTAAGGACCTCGCGAAAGAGGTCACCTCCTCTTTATAGTCGAGGTACGCTTTAGGCCAACTAAAATCCACTGATAACGACCTCTTATTTAGAATGAATATTGAAGGGAAAGCCTGTAAGCCAGAGGGGTACCAGGGGTAAAGTGGATCTCCCCAACCGGAGCAGCCTCTAGCACACCATTAGCATCCCTGATTCTCGACGTTGTATCGAACTGAGTTTCTTCCCAATCGGCGTCAAACAGGTTTTCAATCCAGACACCGAAGGTAAAAGGACCAACGCGGTAGTTGGCGTTGAGATCAAAGATCGTGTATCCCTCAGCGATAATACTCTCATCTTCGTTCGCTGGTCTATCCTCCAGGTATCGTA
>JBCCXG010000539.1:0-4802 GCA_039191945.1 Bacteroidota bacterium | reverse complement strand
CCATTAATGGAATTTGGACTAAATCATCAAAAAAGAAAGGCAGGTTGATCGTCCATCCAAACGTCCACACAGAGATCGCAATAGATACTAGTGCAAAGGCAAAAAAGCTGTGCCCAAAAATTTGCCTAGGCTTTTGATTCGCAAAACGCATTTTCCTCTTCCAGCAGCTGTAGATACCGCTCAAATGCAAATCCCAGCGCTCTAACTCCGGGATCGCTTGCTCCCTGCAGTGTTTGAGGATCCAGGCATTCCTCCGCGACCTTATTGATCCACGTGACGAGGTTTCGGGCCTTGTCCCAACGCTTCTTTTTCTCATCCCCTAAGAGTAATTCGATATCATCGATCCTGAGATATTCGTTGATGTTGCGGAAGATGAAATAATTCTGATCGAAGCTATCCAGCATGCGATAGCTTCTTTTCAGTCGGGTGTACTCGCGATGCTCCTCCAGCATTCTTAGGAAAATAGAATGCAGGGTGCCGATATACATCTCGTTGAGATTGACCCGTAGCTCAAGTTCTAGCAGGCGACTAGAGACACGCGTGACCAGCTCTTTAGCGGCCTTCTCCGTAAAGGTCGACACCATAATCTCTTCGGCCGCCACTCCGTCCAGGATCAGGTGCACAATCCGTTCTACAAGTGTGAAGGTCTTACCGGACCCGGGACCAGCAATAATGAGTAGCGGCCCATACTTATGAAAGATGGCCTCCTTCTGGCGAGCATTCGCTCGAGTGCTGGCTTTATGTTCCGCTACGCTAGGTAACATCCGAGTTAAGTTGGAGTGTTCTTTAAAGATTGTTGCAAGAACACAGTGAAGCAACTAGAGAGCGATGAGTGGGGAGAAATGGGCGTTAGATGGGAGTAAACGATGAGTGAAAGAGCGCTACCTGGTCGTACTCAGAATGGACGGTCTCCAGTTTGGATATTGTCGTAGGGTCGAAATAAAGCAAATTCATGTGGCATGCGAGTACTTCAGTTCTATTTGTAACCAAATGGATGCAGCAGCCTACATAGAAGTTCCTTTGGATAATGTCGTCTTGGGAGATCCAGGAAATGTTAGAGGAGATAGTGAAGCATTTACGGCTAAAACCCTCACCGACTCCGCCAGATCTTGGGCTCACTCAGAGGGACTGCAGGATTAGGGAATAGCATTCGAAACGACCGCCCTCTCCATCTAGACCCAATCGGAGCGGCATCCAGCGTGGCCTGAGACCGAATGTTGGACTGCATGGTCATGTAGGCAGGGGATCCCCGCACAGAGGCCAGGAATTGGGACCAACATCAAGCCATGAAAGTACGCCCTTTGTCTCCCTATAAGCCTTCAAGTAATAGCTGATTGGTTCTTCCGATTTTCCCAACCAAAGGCTCTAATCCGTCTACTTCACACCCACTTAAAGCCCAGCTTCTTGATCAAATCTGGAAAGTCCTTGTCGAGTGCCTTGGGGATGGAGCCCCAGCGGTCGTAGGTGGCTACCGCTCGGAGTAGTGCCATGTCCATCATGGAGCTCTCCAGGAAGTCTACTTCTTTGGAGTAGCCGGTGAGGTGTTTGACATCCAAAGCGTCTTTGATCTTTTTGAGGTGGTCGGACTGTAGGTCCAGTACACGACAGCTTCCCAGGTGAAGGAACTTACCGGTAAACGCTCCTTTGTACTCCGCAGCGAAGTCTGAAAGCTTCACCGTTTGGTCCATGAAGTTTATAGAGCCCTTCGCTCCGTGCATCGCGAGGTACAGCAGTTCGTAGCTCTTGTACTGCTTCTTTTGATACTCCTTGAGGTAGTGCTTTAGACTTTCGTAGGTGGGCACCTGTCGGTAGGAAAATCCAAAGTTGGTCCGTCCGAGCACCTGCTCAATGTATTGCATCATGGGAAGTACGCTGGTGTTGTACTGGAGCTGCTTTTCATTCCATTCGGACTCGAGGCAAAAAACTTTTAGCATTTGAAAACGGGTTGAGAGTAACTGGGTTAATGGCTACTAACGAAAGCTAACAGTTATCAGTCACAGATGCAGGTATTCCGATTAATACGTGCATGATAGGGGGATTTTGGTGTGTGAGTGGGAAGTGATACTTCATTGCCATCCAAATAACTCCTTGAGGACCTTCAGGTAGTGATCCGCATTCTTGTACTCGTAAAATCCCCCTCCAGTCAATTCGGCAATTTCGCGAAGAGTGGACGTACGGTATGTATCCTCGACGTAGTTGATAACACCGGATTTGTCTTTGATAGGCACCTTACCCTCCTTTCCAATACCAATGCTATGGATGGTCACCCCTTCTTCGGCCGCCAGCAATGCTGCCACTCGAGGATGAATATTTCCCGACGTATTGTCGCCGTCGCCTACTAATACGAGTGTCTTATGGATTTCTGGTGCCCGCTTAAAGACGTCCAGTGCCGTAATGATCGCGTTGCCAATTGCTGTTCCATTCTTCATTTCGGGGAGCTCCAGCTTACCGTCCGATGTAAAAAGCTTTACTTCGTGGGCATCTGCCCCAAAGACCAAGAAGATAGGCTGCTGTGCTGGATGTAAAGACAGTGCGGTGAGTGGCGTTGTACTGGCCAGCAGACGGTTAGGCTTGAAGTCCCCTACTTGCATGGAGTTCGAGATATCGAGAGCGAGGATACCTGACCTCGCGACCTCTGCGGCCTCCTTTACTGGTTGATTTTGCCCAAAGTCACCGTTGATGATCATATGCCTGCTGCTCGCAATTGTTTTGACCCGCTGTTCTTTTGGGGAGAAGTAATTCCAGGTGAAAACATCCGCTAGATCGTAAGTGCCTGGTTCCGTAAAAACCAGCTTGTAGTGAAGATGTCGGATCGGCCGCAAGGCCCCGTACCGGATGGTGTCAGCGGCCATAGTGCGCTCCTCCAAAATCTTCATTCCCTTGAAAGCCGGTTGAGGTCGGTTGACGATAAAGCCGATGCCCTTGCCGCTCACTCGTATAGAGTAATCAATCGTGTCTTGCACATTGTACATCACCTCATCAGCGCCGCGCTCACGGAAAACATAGTCGCCGACCATCTCGAATATCGCCTTGGTATGAATGGAATCTTTAACGCCAGGTGGTAGTGGCCTGACGGATACAGTAACGGGCTTAGAGCGCAGGGTATGAATCTCCTCCTGCTCGTCGATGATGAAATAGGAAATAGACGGCACTTCAAAGAGGCCGGGTTCGGCGGGGCATATCGCCATCTCCAGACAGAGATACGAATGAAACTGAAGACCGTTGATCGACTTGGGTGGTTGCGGGCGCACTTCTGACATGGTGGTGATATGAAAGAGGGCTTTGGCCGCCGTCAGCCGATTGAGATCGTCGTTGTACTCCGCTCCCTTATGGTACAAATGAAAATTCTCCTGGTTGCGGGTGTCCGCCAACGTGGAGGCATTCAGCACAAAACACTCGCCTTCCCAAACTTCCTCCTTGTCCACTTCCACCAAATAGCCCATCATAGATAACTGGGCGAGCAGAACGGTCGACATCATGACTTGCAAACCCATCGCCAGTAGTATCTTCATTCGCTTATTTATGCCGCTGCTTTGCTTTTCGTGAAATACTTAGTCCGTTCTATCATCGTTGCAGTTCCCAGATGCCATCCTGATTGGTATCGTTGAAGCGGAGCGTATCGCCACTGGCCAGCAACGTCCAGTACATGTCGGCGATCTGGTTCCGATCGAGGTCCCATAGCTCGCCTACCAGCTGCCGGTCCTGGCTGTAGTAGGCACTGTACTCAAACATGCCGTCTTCGTTGTCGTCCATGGACCGTGAGACCTGCTCCCCGCCACGGGCATACACGTTGGACTGCTCGAAGTTGAGGTCGTAGTTGGCATCCTGATGGGAACTGAGTAGCGAACCGTCCTCCTTGCTGTAGTAGAGCAGTAGGGTATTGTTGTCTTCCCACTGGATATCGAAGTTCTTGCTGTCGTTGCCCGTCTCCACCATGTACCAATAACGAAGGCAGACCAGCGATATGACCACGGCATACACGGCGAGCAGGCGGGTGAACCACTGCTTACTGGAGCCCTTGCCTTTCTCGAGCCGTACCGTGTAGTCCTGGGTATCTAGCTGACCAAATAACTCCTTGAGCGACTCCCCTTCCTTTTCTGCCACGAGGACCTCCCCATAGTTACGGATAGAAAAGGAGGGGAAGGAGGAGTCGGTCATCACGCGCGCGCTGTAGGGAATCTGCATCTGCTGCAGTTGCTCGATCAATACGCCGTGGGCGATTTCGCTTGCAGTGAAAATGTAAAAAATCATTGTCTTTCAGCGTTTATAACAACTTCAAAATATCCTGAAGGATAGACGAAAACAAGGCGATGAGCAGTAGTATCCACGCACTCCTCCGGATCCGAGCAAACATCTCATAAGAAAACCGGCGCCGGAAAAGGACCTCTCCAGCGATGGGCAAGCTACGCAACATACCAGACCTAGGAAGCGGCATCGCTTCGTAAAAGAGCACAAGCGACATAAGCAAAGCCGCATTCCGAAAGAACTGGGCCGTGGAGTCGTCGAATATGCCCGCTATGCTGATTGGACCGGAAGGCCCGACCTGGCCGGCGGGTATAGTGCCGGTGAAGATGCTGGCAAGCCCTTTGATATTCAAACGCAACATGCGAAAGGGTTGAGAGCATCCGTATAAGACAGCTTCCGCAAAAGACCTGCGCTCAACGGCGACTTCTACCTCAGGCACCGGATAGAACCCGAGCTTACCCTTAGTGGCAATACGGGCAAATCGCCGAAGAGTATCTCGGTCCCTTACCACATCAATCGTCACAGAGTCTGCCCGCCACTTTCCTTTGACATCGTTG
>JBCCXG010000538.1:0-4809 GCA_039191945.1 Bacteroidota bacterium | reverse complement strand
TTTAGACTTAATGGATGTGGGATGCCTGTGTGACCGTCGGTCTACAACTCCGTTCAGTTGGAGTTAGACCGGCATTTGCCGAAGCAAAGGGCGCAAACCAGCTGCTAGAACGTATTCGTCCACGTTCAGTCCTGATCAACGAACACAGGAATCTTACAGGAAAATTTTAAAATAGTGGTTCGGAAGAAATCCGAACGGAGGATCGTTAGCCTTCAAAAAATGCTAGCCAACAATTAGTCTACTATGAATTTGAGAATCACGCGCAAGGTAGAATCATTTATTTATGGGCAAGATAGACAATTTTTGGCCGAGGCTGTAAAACCAATGAAGTTGTCTTCATCATCAGATTTTGGGTAAAACCATGGGCGTTCAAAATCTGATCAGCGCTTACCAAGTGCCTACTCCGTCAACACAAACTGCCAGGATATGCCGTATTTGTCCTCGCACCATCCGAATTTCTTTCCAAAGCCATAGTCCCCTTCACCTTTGTATGCATCCAATTGCACCATGATCTGACCACCATTCGAAGAAAGCTTTTCAAAGAGCATCTGAATCAAATCATCCGACTTGTCGCTTATGAGAATGGAAACGCCGGGGGTAAATGACCAAGCGTGATCATAATTGCTTTCAGCAACCATGTAATCCGTTCCGCTCAGGGTGAATACGCCATATTTGATGAGTTCCGGGGTACCTCCTTCTTCTCCTTCGGAATATTTTACCAAGCTTTTGATTGCTGAATTGGGAAATATCGAGGTGTAGAAGCTGATGGCTTCCTCTGCCTTTCCGCATTGGTCACCCACGAATGTTAGAAACGTTGTTGTCATCTGATTGAATCGCTTGGCATATGATTGTTAGTTGCCTCAAATTACTGCCAATAAACGTCATTTGATAGCTTTTCGGTGCGAAGGATGCGATCCGACGGCCATTCATAAATGTTATCCACACCTTAGCACATTGGAGCTAAGACCATTTTGGGCGGCCCTGAAGTGAGAGAGTAAGATGTAGTACTGAACTGCTCGTTAGCCTAATCTCTACTTCAGGGCGGGCTGTCCGTTCTATCTCGCTGCCCGCTGGCAACCGCACTGACCCCCGCGGATGCCTCTTCCATCCCGGCCGCGAGATACCGGATTCATGTGCAGTTCCTTTAACCCGAATTTCACTTTCTGATATTGAGTGCTAGCCCACGAGTATTCGGTAATATCACCGCAATGGCGTAAATCTCAAGGTGCAGGATACTCTTTGCCCGGATAATGGGAAGGGTGATTTACGTAGCAGACACTTCAACATCAATCCAAGCGGCTGCGACTCCCATCACCTTGTCAATTTGACTAATCTGCCAGGATCACCTGCTCGAGGACTGTTTTTGTCGATGGTGACCAATAGGTCTCCAGTCGGTTGTTCTTAGGATTTGTCAACCCACGGCAAACACTAAATCGCACAGTGTCAGATGAACTTACTCTCGAAGGAGTCTAATGCTTTGTTCCATTTCTTTAAATTTTGAGCACGACCCTTGTTCAACATTTCGTTGCTTCCATTGAAGGAGTTGATGGCCTCGTTGTAGCTCGTGATCGCATTATTGTATTCGTCGATATCAGCTTGAGTCAAATCCTTTTTCTTCTTTGCTTCCATATTCCTTTGCAAAGTTTCCATCCTGTCTTTCTTGGTGAAGAATGCAATTTGACTAGGCATAGACTTCGTCGCCTCCTGCTGATAAAAGGATAGCATCTCGAGGCAGGCCTCTTTCAAGGAATTGTCACCCCGAAAGGCCGGAAGTTCTTTGATCTTTTGGGCGCCCTCGGTCGTGACGGTCTCTACTGTCTGGCGATATTGCTCGATATCGCCTACGTTGCCTGCGGACATAGCTTCTACCATTTCTTGCTCGTAAAAGGCACTTTTATAAAAGATCAGATAGAGTTTGTTAATGTACTTGTTCACCGCACTCGCGTTGGCGAGTTTCCTTGAAAGGCGGGTTTCCTCCCCTTCAATCAGCTGAATGCCATACTTCTCGGCAAAGCTGTCCCTTGCTTCATCCAGCGTGGCATAGGCCGAATCCATTTTGTCCTTTACGCGTTCTTTCAAGAGGATGTAAGCCTCCATGGCATCGTAGGACTCCTCGGCAATACGCTCCATATCTACGATACGTTTGTAGTCTTCATTGATGGACAGATAGCAGAGTCGCAAGTAATTACCATAGGCATCCTTCAGCGAGGTATCCCCCTCATAGCCCGGCACTCTGGCCACAGTGGAGCCTGCTGTTTTTAGAGTGTTCGCAAGTTCCACTCTGCGCTTTTCGATTTTGTTCGCATTACGTCCTTTCGCCACCTGCCGGACATAGTCCCAGGTATCTTTCGATATCTGATCTACGTGTACTGAGAGGCTCTGCATATGTTCCACTGCGCGTTGCGCATTGAGCACCATCGAAGTGGCTAGAAGAATAGTAACGAGAAGAGTTTTCATACCTAGCTATTTTGTTGTTAAAGAAATCCAATCATCAAAAATTCTAAATGTCTCGTAAAGCACTGCGTCCCGCGTGAGTTCACCTCTCCTCCTTGTGCTTTCCGCTTCAAATGCCTCATTGGTCTCAAAGTTTCTGATGACAAAATTCATCGTATCCAATGCATTGGCGGTCCGCCAGCCACCCAACTCAAGGGAAAAGTCTTCATAGGATAGGGGCACACGGTATTCATCATTGAGCCTTTCCACGAGTGCTTGGCTCAGCGAGTCAATGCTGCTCAGGGAGTTTCTGGCCTGCGAGCGCAAATTGAGCTCTTCGACGGGCTCGTTTCTTTGTTTCAAAGGCCGGAAAGGTCTGGCCGCCCTATGCTCCAACGCGTAGGGCAAGCCCGCCTCATTGCCAATGGCATTCGTCCAGATCGTGGGGATGATAACATCGGGCGCTACACCCTGTCCTTGATAATGAGTACCGTCGAACCGATAGCAACGCAGCATGGTCACAACTACCCCACCGAGACTCGCCGAGCTTCCTTCCGTTTCCAAAGAAAATATGCCTTGACCCGTGGCTTTGCCGTAGGTGGATGAGCCGACCACGAGTGCGTTGGGATACTTTTGCATAGTGGCTGCTACTATCTCCGAAGCTGAAGCAGAAAAGCCATTGACCAAAAAGATCACCTTTCCGGTAACGACCTTACCGCGCTTGGTGTCCTTCTCCAGCACGCCATCAGGGCGCTCCCGGGTCACCACCGTGAATAAGGGGCCATAATCCACGAAATACCCGAGCAGCTCTGAAGCCTCCTTTATGGAGCCTCCACCGTTGTTTCTTAAATCTATTATCACATCATGAACTCCTTTGCTCTTCAAATTGAGCAGGGCAAGTGCCATGTCTTCTGCGGAGTTTCTTCCTCCAAACAATGACTCGGAATAAAAACTTGGAAATTGGATATATCCAATCTCAAGCCCTTGCTCCTCCAGTACGAAGGAAAAGATGTGGTTAGCCTCGTTGTATACCTTATCTTTAGTGAGCGTAAAATTCCTAAACTTCTTATCCCTGACCGACCTAATCTCCAATTCTAACTCAGGGGAGCCATCTCCATAAAAAGCCAAAAAGAGCTCCCCACCAGACAAACAAGACAGTGATGTGAGCTCATCATTGAAGATAATTCCAGTGATTTCATCGCCGACGTTGATCTCGGGAAAGGTGCTTGCATCACTCATCGGATCAATGGCCGAGACCACATAGTCATTTCCTTTCAGATCGTAGGTAATACCTGTGCTAAAATGCTCTGAGGATAGTGCACTCATGAAAATTTCCGCTAACTCCACAGGAAAATAGCTAGTGTGTGGATCGAAACTTCGACAGTAGGCCTTCAGGGCTGCAACCAGCACGTATTTGGCCATTTCTTCCTTGTCTTCCAGCAAGGACTCCATCTTGCACCTCTCGGCTTTTATCTCGTAGGCCAAGGAACCATTAAGCGCCTTGTTGATAGACAGCGGACTAGATCCAACTAAAGTTGAATCACCATGGTGTTTAGACAATACATTATATTTCAGCCTTCTACTCCAGCGCTCAGCAAGCGCTGTTGCGTCTTCGGCAAATTCGTAAGCATCTGCAGCGAAGCAGATAGTTACTGAATCTGGCTCAAAGAAATTCATCTGCTCAAAGTCACCAAGCATTGCATAAGCGCCAGACAATCTCATTTCGAACCTTTCTATTATATTTTCAAGGTTATCGAACAAGGTGCTAGCGTTCACAGGAGTACCCTCGAACATATCTACAATTGCCTCGAGTTCTTTCTTGGTCAGGTACTTGGCATCTGTATCGAGCTCCTCTGCGATGAGTGGGGGTATACGTTCAGAAACGACCGACTCCAATTCTTCAAAGTCGACATGGTGCTGCTGGATCAGACCCTCCACTTCTTCGATAAGGAGCAAGTCTTCGGACTTATAATACTGTCCCGCGGACTCGCTGGGTATTATCAGGTAAATGATTACCTGCAAACAGGCGAACATGTACAAGAATCTCATCATGGAGTAGGTAAGAGGGCGTTGTTCTGACTTTTACTTGGATGCAAAAATAGGAAGGTCAGGCCATCTCTGCAATTCCCAGATGATAAGCGGCATATCTCATTTATGTGATGGTAGATTGGAGTCCGTCGCTCTGCAGCAATCCTTCTGAGACGCCAGCGTAATGTGACCCAAGTAGGTTTTGTCACCATAAATGACCTTCCCGGATGAAAGGCAAGGATGGGAAGGGTGATTTACGTAGCATACACTTCAACATCAATCCAATTGGCTGCGACTCCCATCACCTCGTCAATTTGACTAATCTGCCAGGATCACCTGCTCGAGGGC
>JBCCXG010000537.1:0-4809 GCA_039191945.1 Bacteroidota bacterium | reverse complement strand
TGCTTCTACCCAGCGGATGGCGTTTACCATCAAAGAGCCCATCGGCGTGGCAGTAGCCGTGAGCGCGTTCAATCACCCACTCAACCTTATCGTCCATCAAACCGTCCCCGCCATCGCAGTCGGTGCCCCCGTCATCGTGAAACCCGCTTTGACCACCCCCAGGTCTTGCATTGCTTTTGTCAACCTATTGAAAGAAGCCGGACTACCCGATGGATGGTGCGAATACCTACTTACGAGCACCGAAGATTCAGAAAAGCTGGTCACCGACGATCGCATCAACTTTTTCTCGTTCATTGGATCGGCAAAAGTGGGGTGGTACCTCAGATCAAAACTATCTCCTGGAACGCGGTGCGCACTGGAACACGGAGGTGCAGCCCCAGCCGTGATCGACCGTACAGCCAAAGTGGATGACATCATCACCCCTTTGATGAAAGGTGGTTTCTATCACAGTGGGCAAGTGTGCGTTTCGGTCCAGCGCGTATTTGCGCACGAGGAGATTGTGGACGCCCTGGTCCAGCGAATGATCGAGCAAGTAGAAAAGCTGCGAATGGGCGACCCGAAGGAGGAAGAAGTGGATTGTGGGCCGTTGATCCTACCTCGTGAAGTGGACAGGGTCGAACAGTGGGTATCAGAAGCGGTAGACGAGGGTGCTCAACTATTAATTGGGGGCAAGCGAATGAATGAATCTTTCTACGAACCGACCCTTTTGCTCAATCCAAGTCCCCGAAGTAAGGTCTCTAGAGAAGAAATATTCGGCCCGGTGGTTTGTATCTATACGTACACAGACCTGGACAAAGCCATTCAGCAGGCCAATGACCTCCCCTACGCATTTCAGGCTTCCATCTTTACCAACGATCTGGAAGTAGCGCTGTCCACCTCAAAAGGGCTCAATGCAGCGGCGGTGATGATCAATGATCACACCGCATTTCGTGTAGATTGGATGCCTTTCGGTGGACGTGACCACTCCGGATTGGGCATGGGTGGGATCAAGTACTCCATGGAAGATATGTCCAGAGAAAAAATGCTAGTCTTTAAAAGCAAAAATTTGTGACCCTTCCACTCCGTTGTAGTGATTGAAAAGCATGGTCAAGTCCCGTTGATCTCCATAGTCGAGGCCTTTGGCTTTCATAAAGTCCCGCATGTTCTTTTCTTCTAAGCCGAAAATCGCCAAGCACTCTTTCTTATTTCCGAGAGAATAAAGCGCATTACCAATAAAGGCGTAGTAGGGTGGAAATGGCGTATTGTCAAATCGGCTGAACTTCACACCCTCTCTGTAATACAGCGACACTTTACCTTCACTAAGGACTCGAAAAAAGTAAATCTCTGAATCCGCCCCGAAAACCGCCGAGGCGTATTGCTCTTGTTTAAAGCCTTTCCCGATAATCACTCGATTCACTTGTGAAGCCACCAGGCTATGGTAGCGGTTGTCCGGGCCCTTGATCGTGACACGGTTTTCCTTGAGGTCCAACTTGATCATACCGTAGATAGAATCCACCTTCGTCACCACAAGGCCAAAACCTGACACCATGCCTGAGGCCTGTTGGATAGTAAGCAAAGTAAGTAGGATCACGATGGGTCTCATAAAAGAAGCCAATTCACATGGGCGGAATCGCTCCTCCCAGGCTGCTCAGTCACAAAAAAAGAAGAACAGCTAAACCTACAACTAGCTTCAAGACCGAAATCATGTCAAAATACCAAAACCTTAACTAACGTTAATGTTGAGATAACATGCAAAAAGGGCTCCCAAAGACCTGAAACCTCGTACCAATATGATTATTCTGAGATGAAATCGTTGCCTGCAAGGTGACTAATTACAACTCGCCAAGCGCCGAAATGACCCTTTGATTCCACTCATCAAAGTCGAAGTTGGGCTCAAAATAAGTCTCCCCCAGACGAACCAAAACCAGATCCTGAGAGGGAATTACCTGGACACGCTGCCCATGAAAGCCACGGGCAGAGAAGGCGTCGTCGGGTGTCGCTGACATCTTCCCACCTGCGTTGAGCCAAAGCTGGCCACCGTACAGGCCATCCGAGGCAGGCACAGGTTCACGCATAAATTCAATCCAAGAGGGGTTGACCAACGTGTCGCCTTCGAACACACCCTGGTTGAGCATAAGTAAACCGAGCTTTGCCCAATCTCGTGCGGTAGCCCATGAATAAGAGGAGCCAACAAAATAGCCTGCCGCATCTGTCTCCATGCACATCGATTTCATGCCAAGGGGCGCAAACAGTGCCTCGTAAGGAAAGCGCTGATACGTCTTCTGGTCCTCAAAATAGGACGACAATAAAGCCGCCAGAATATTGGAGGTACCAGAACTGTAATACCACGCTTCACCGGGCTCAAACTCCTTAGAGGCACTGGCGGCCATGACTCCCATCGCATCAGACTCATACAGCATGACGGTCACACTTGATCGATCCGCGTAGTTTTCGCTCCATGCCAGTCCGCTGGACATATTGAGAAGGTGCCTGATGGTAATGCCCTCTTTATCCGTACCCTCCCATGCTGGAATCGGTGCGGGATCATCGAGGCTCAGGCGACCTTGCCTTTCAAGGATCCCGTAAAGCAATGCAGTAATTGTTTTGGTCATACTCCATCCCAGTAATCGGGAATTAGAATCAAAACCCGGTGCGTACCGCTCGGCCACCAATTCTCCCATGTGAAACACTAGCGTAGCACGGGTGATCTTCGTTGGGTTTTCGGGATCCTCCTCCGCGAATGCCCATTCCATTGCCCTCTCCACCGCTTGGATTTGCGCGTCTGAATGTGCCGTGAGCGCTCGCTCCGACTGTAAAGCATCGACACCCGTATAGCTTTCCTCGACGTCAATCAGCACGAGAGACTCCTGACTTACCGGTAACTCATTGTAGATCGCGCAGCCGAGGCCTTCCCGGAAGCGTGCACGCTTGGGTTTAAAGCCAAAAAAGTCCGCCACGACTTCCTTTTTTTCATAATCGACCCATTGACTGCCCAGCGTCACAGGGAAGAACCCAATGTCCTCCTTTTTCGCCCGCTCCTCATCAATGCCACCGACAAAGACACAGGAACAAAGGGTCTTGGCCGCATGACCGTTGAGAATCTGGAGTCGCGGAAACAGGTAAAAGCTAAAAGCACCTACCACAAAAACGACGAGTACAAAACAAATCACCAAAAAACGCCTCATACTAATTCGTTTTTACTGTGACATCGGAGATTTCTTCTAGCGTGAGTAAGTCATCGAGGAAAGCGTCGATCTCCGAGTACACCCATTGCAGCTCTTCGTCAGTAATGACGTATGGGGGCAATACATAGATCACATGACCCAACGGCCGCAATAGTAGGTTGCGATCCAGGAAGTGGCGATAGATCCTGTCTTTCACGGTGCTCGTATACCCGCCATCGTCCACCTTTAGCTCTATCGCAAGGATGGTACCGGTCTGTCGGGCGTCCAGCACATGCTTATTAGGTTGTCGTCTCCTCAAATAGGACGCGTGACACTGCCCAATTCGCGCAATGGACTGCTGCACCTCCTCGGTCAGCAAAAGTCGCATGCTCGCGTTGGCCGCAGCACAAGCCAGCGGATTGGCGGTATAGGAGTGTCCGTGAAAAAAGGCCTTGTGCTTGTCCTTGCTGTCAAAGGCATGGGCCACTTTATCGTTGACCGTAGTCACTCCCATGGGCAAAAAGCCACCTGTAATCCCCTTGGATAGGCAAAAGATATCCGGTTGGGTTTGCAGGTGATCACAAGCAAACATTCGGCCGGTCCGCCCAAACCCTGTCATCACCTCATCCGCAATACATATGATCTCCTGGGACCGCGCATGTTGAATCAGCTTGTCCAACAATGTGGCGCTGTACATGCGCATACCACCCGCCCCCTGCACCAGAGGCTCGAAAATGAAGGCCGCGTGCTCGGTGCTCGCCAATTGATCCATGGCCTCGAGCGTATTGGATCCGTCTCCTTCCGGAAATGGGAGGTAATCCACTTCAAATAAGTGATGCACGAAGGGCTGGTTGAAAATAGAGGAGCGGTCGCCGACCGCCATGGCTCCAAAAGTATCTCCATGATAGGCCCCATCCATCGCCAAGATTCGCCTTCGGGGTTGTCCTTGGTTGTACCAGTATTGAAGCGACAACTTAATGGCTACTTCAGTAGATGTGCTGCCATCATCCGAAAAGAATACCTTGCTTTGGTCATCGGGCAGCAAAGACATCAAAGTTGCCGAGAGCTGGGCCGCTGGCTCGTGAGCAAATCCTGCAAAGATTACCTGCTCCAAACGGTGGACCTGCTCCGTGATCGCCGACGCTATCTCTGGATGGGCGTGCCCATGAATATTGACCCACCAGGAAGAAATGACGTCCAGTATCTTTCGGCCATCCGTCGTCACCAAATAGGCTCCTTCGCCTCGCTCCACAGCCAGGGGAGGTTCGGATGCCAACGGCGAGAAAGGATGCCAAATGTATTTTTCGTCCCACTGTTTCCACTCACTCATATCGACAGCATGGGTTGGTCCTGTATTTTTTCAAAATCTTTGCCCCAGTCAGCGCGCAACTGCTGCGCGTACTTGCTGACCAGAGAAGCGGTCATCTCCTGCTCCTGACTCACCCGCAACAAACAAGGCCAGGGGCTTTTCTTGAGGATGATATCTTCGCTCTCGGGGTTGGACGGGCCGTTGAATATGATCCCTAAAACGTCCAATTTACGACGTTGCACTTCAATCATCGTCAAGAGGCTATGGTTGATGCTGCCCAGGTAGAGGTTGCACACCACGATCACTTTGCTCTCGAATTGAGCAGCCAGATCAATGTCGTACTCCTCATCGTTGATC
>JBCCXG010000536.1:0-4817 GCA_039191945.1 Bacteroidota bacterium | reverse complement strand
CGAAGAGTTGACCATTGCCAAGGCTCACTCCGCATTTAGGAATGGAGAACTCACGAGCGAGGACCTGGTCAAGGCTTACCTGGAGCGCATCCAGGAGATTGATCCGCAGATCAACGCGATTACGGTCGTCAATCCCGCGGCCCTCGATAGGGCCAGGGCCCTGGACAAGGAGTTTGCCGAGACGGGGAAGCTGCGGCCCTTGCATGGGGTGCCGCTTATTGTGAAGGACAATATCAACACTGCGGGACTGCCGACAACGGCCGGGTCTTGGGCTTTAGAGAATTATATCCCGACGGAGGATGCTTTCATTATTCAGCGACTGGTCGATGCTGGAGCCATTGTCATGGCCAAATCGAACATGGCGGAGTGGGCCTTTAGCCCAATGCACTCTGAGAGTTCCACCGGTGGGATCACTCGGAATCCCTACAACCTGGACCACGTACCAGCGGGCTCTAGTGGAGGGACGGGAGCTTCGGTGGCCGCGAACCTCGGCTTGATCGGCCTAGGGACAGATACCGGCAACTCTATACGCGGCCCTTCTTCGCATAACGCGCTGGTCGGCTTCCGGATGACCCTGGGCTTGGTAAGTCGCAGTGCTATCGTACCGCTCTACCTGCGCAATGATGTGGTGGGTCCTATGTGTAGAACGGTCGAAGATGCAACGAAAGTCCTGGAGGCGATTACTGGATATGACCCCTTGGACCCGCTAACCCGATATGCTGAGGGCAATATCCCTGAAACTTATACACAGTATTTGCAGGTAGATGGTCTATCCGGTGCGCGGATCGGTGTTTTGCGAGACCTTACTGACCGTGACATGGACCCGGAAGTTCGGCAGGCATTTGATCAGGCGGTCGCCGATCTCGGTGGTTTAGGTGCCACCGTCATAGATGTGCAGGTCCCCGACTTCGAAATCGTCGCTGACAATCAATGGTGTGCTTCCTTTCGGGAGGATCTGGAGACCTTTCTCGCCACTTATGTCAAAAGCGATACGGTGCAGACACTTGAGGATGTGATCGCCATTGGGTCGAGTTCTGAATGGGCTTTGCAACGACTAGAACGGAATGCAGCCAACGAAGGCAGATGGTCGGATAGCAACATCCCTTGCCGGGACGCCTATACCGACTCGCTGCGCATTGCCTTCCGACGGGCAATCGAGGAGACGATGGATTCATTGGCCGTGGACGCGCTCATTTACCCTTCGTGGAACTTTCAACCGGCACTGATTGATCGTTTTCAGGAAGAGTACCTTGGAGACAACAGTCAGATCATCAGCCCGCACACGGGACAACCGGCCTTTACGGTGCCTATGGGTTTCTCCTCGAAAAACTTGCCCATGGGGCTGCAGTTTCTTGGCCGAATGTATGACGAGGGGACCTTGATCCGGCTGATGTACGCCTATGAGCAGGGGACGAGGCATCGAAAGGTGCCCAAACTGTAATTTGGCAGAGGAGTTGCGTCTCGTCTTGATCATATGGATTTTTTCTAGCTTGTTGATCGTATCCGCGCAAGACGACGTCGACTTTCAGCTCTGGACGAACTATGCCCTTACTGTTCCGATCAAGAAGACCCCTCGATTCACCTACGGTGGCGATGTTGGGGTGAGGGGCGTGTTTTCCAACCAGGATTGGAATCAGATCCTAGTCCGCCCCACGGTCCGTTGGCGCTTTGATCAGGTATGGTCAGTATCCGCCGCAGTGGCCAATTTCACGACCTTCAACCAGACCGAAGCCAATGTTTATGAATACCGCACACACCAGCAGGTGAATGTCAGGTGGCCAGACTTGGGGTGGGTGTCGTTTTTTTATCGCGTTCGCCTGGAGCAGCGATGGTTCTTTTACCCTGACCTTCCGGACGATTACAAAGGTAGGTTTCGCTACCTCATAGGTCTGGAAACGCAAGATTTTAGGTTGGGGGAGGGGAAACGACCGTTCTATTTCAGGGCGATGTGGGAAGGTTTCAATACCCTGAATGAAGAAGAGGCTGCGGAGATATTCCTCAACAATGCCCGGTTACATGGAGCGTTTGGTCATCGCCTCTCCAATGCTTTCCGCTACGAATTGCATTTCATCAGTCAGCGGTCCAGGTTATTGGTGAAGGATGGGTTGCAGGCCACGCAAAACATTTTCAGGATACGTTTCTTTCATCGGTTACAACAAAATTGATAATGGAAGATTGATAAGGAAGAATGAGGGTTGAGAGTGCAACTCAAAATTCTCGAATTCAAAACTCATTGGCATGCACCCCTTTCGACAATACATCAATCAGTACGAGCCGTTTTCCGAAGAAGAATGGCTCAGAGTCGATCCTTGTATCACAAGAAAGACCTATCCAAAGAACCATGCCCTGTTGGTGGAGGGCCAGCGATGTGAAAAGCTCTGGTTTACCGAAAGTGGCTTGGTGCGCTTCTTTACCTTCAAGAATGGTGAGGACGTGACGAAGTTCTTTACCGTGCCACCCTATTGCTTCACGGCCCAAAAGAGCTTCACCACAGATGCTCCCGCCGCTGAAAACATCAGCACACTAGAGGCATCTGTCATTTGGGAGATGTCCAAAAAGGATGCCTTTGGGCTACTCGATATGAAATCGTGGGCGGAGTTCATCCGAAAGTTGATCCAGGAGGTACAATTCAACACCGAGCAACTCTACGAGGATGCACAAAATAGAACCGCTGAAGATCGATACATCGAGATGCTTGAGCAAGGTTCGCCAATACTCAACCGAGTTCCCTTAAAATACCTTGCCAGCTACCTGGGCATTGCGCCGCAGTCCCTCAGCCGGATTCGAAAAAAGTACGCTAGTAGCTGAGAAGTTAACATAGGTGCAGTGGATCTGCTGCGGCACACTGGAAGTTTGCAGAAAAAGAACAATGAGGCTTTTGTTTCTGCTATTGACTATGACAACGATCCACGCATCGACGGCCCAGACTGCGGGTCCTTCCAACAAGCACTTTTCCTATTCTTTGTCTACAACTGCTTCCCCGGAAGAGATCTGGTCTATCTGGATTGACGTCGACCACTGGAAGGACTGGGATACGGGTTTGAAGGATGCCAGCATGGAGGGAGCGTTTGGTTTAGGTGCCAAGGGAGCTATCCTCTCCCTGGAGGATCGCAAGTCAAAGTTTTCTGTGGTGGCCTTCGAAGAGGGAGAATCCTACACATTCAAAACCAAACTGCCCTTGGGAGGTCTATTGGTGAAGCGCTTTTTGACCATAGAAAAGGGACAGACCGTCTTCACTCACGAGGTCTGGTTTACCGGTATTACCAAAGGGATCTTTGCCAATGCCTTTGGAAAGAAATTTCGGGAAATGCTCCCCGAGGTTCTTGAAAACATAAAGTCGATCGCGGAAGGTAATGGGGAATTGAAAATGGAGAATGGAGAGAATGGATAATTGAAAATGTGAATGATGGGTGTTGAATTGTTGAATGAATCTTTAAATGACCTAAGATGATTGCGATGAAAGTAATGTACGCAGCGAACGTAGTGGTGGCCGGCTGGATCAGCATCACCAGTTTATTTCTACCTCGAGTGGCCCAGCACACGGTCTTTTCTGGCGCCTTTGCGTATTCAGAAGCCATTCGCCTGGTAGGTGCCCTGTGGGGTGCCATCTTCCTCTTATCGGTCGTGGGGTTGTTTTATCCACGGTCCATGAGTTTGGTATTGTTATTTCAATTGATCTACAAATCGTCATGGTTAGTTTTCGCGGCGCTTCCGGCGATGCTCAATGAGCAACCGTATCCAAAAGGCATGGCCATGTTCTTTGTGGTCTGGGTGGTGCTTTTGCCATTTGTGATTCCATGGAAAAGCATTTTCCAGTGAGTGACCCTTGGATTGTCAGGGGACCTTGTGCATCAGGAGTTGGGTGTCCCGAGCCATTGCTCCGATCTTTCCATAAAACAGACCTGCTTCTGCATTTCCGCTTTATCTTCAGGCTCCTGAACAGGAGGCGCGCATGAAGAACAATCTGATGGGGCTAACCAGCTTCTTATCCACTTTATTGGCACTTAGCACTGCTTTGGAGTGTAGTGGACAATCAGTACCTGTGGGTGTGGAGTTCCTGGATCCGATAAGACGGGAGTCTCGAAGAGGTGACAATTGGTGCACGACCTGGGCAGCGGATGGTCATCAGTACACTTCCATGTGCGATGGCTATGGTTGGGATCCTGACAGGCAGCGTGAAATACACACTGAGGTCTTTAGAATCAGCGGCACATTTGAAGAGGTGCAGGGACATGCGCTGCCCAGCTATGCGGTTGATTTCAACGAAGTGGATGCCACCAATCGGTACATGCCCTACTACTTTGGCTACGGTATCGTAGCGATAGGTGATGTCCTCTATCAGTTTTTATCCCGCCAAAATGCCACGAATTTTATGCCGCCATTTCAGGGTATCAACCTCATCTATTCTGAGGATTATGGAAAGACCTGGTACCGATTCGACGGTGTGGAGGTCACCCATACCAAGCTCGATTATAGCGGAGAAACGCAATTCTTTTGGCAGGAGCAGGGGGTTGAGCGGGAAGGGAAGGTAGGATATGCAATGTCGTGGATCGCCGTTTGCCAAATGGGCCCTGGACATACGCAAGGGGAGCAGGATGGCTTTGTCTATCTATACGCACCAAATGGCTCGCAGGTCAACGAATTGAATTTGGCGAGGGTCTCCGTAGGGTCCTTGCTCGACCGATCCACCTACGAGTACTTCGATACGCAATCTGCCGATGGATCAGTTCACTGGACGGACAACATCGAGGAAAGGGGTGTCATCCATACCTTTCCTGCGAGCAACAAAGAGGGAGATCCGTTTGGCTGGTACTCCT
>JBCCXG010000535.1:0-4821 GCA_039191945.1 Bacteroidota bacterium | reverse complement strand
TGTATTGAGACGACGACCAAAGTAATCACTGTTCAAAGGGTCCCCGAGGCCGAAGTGCGAGGTCCGGGTGGTGAGTTGAGCTTCTTTTCCTTTTGTACGACAGATGGCGCCGCTGCCAGGACCATTACCGCCACGCAGACCACTGTACCGACGGTTCCAGGCGTCACCTACGACTGGTACAGATTGCAGCACTTTGAAGACGGAGATGGCAACCAGCTTGAACTTGATTACGATGCCATGGTTACTCGAATTGCCACAAAAGTAGCCGATGGCACCCTGCTGAGTGATATGGAACTGGTAGCGCCTATGTCCGGCAATACACTGGTAATCAGTGATTGGGGATGGTATTTGGCGACGATCAAAGAAGGGGCCAGTGAGTGCTTTTCGCTTTCTAATATAGTTTTTGCGAATACCGCCATCGCGGAGATTGTAAACCAAGAGCCGAGTATTTGTGATGTGAGTGGTGACCTGGATCTCATAGGCTTCAGCCCGCACAATGACACTTATCAATGGGCCTTCTCAGACAACCAGACCGGGCCGTGGGCCGATATAGCTGGAGCCACCAGTCGCGAGCTCAATTTGACTACTCCTGGTGATGTCGAGGGCTACTATCGATTGACGGTCACCTTTGGGAGCTGCCCGCCAGACGTCTCAGATCCGGTGTTTGTTTCGCAGGATCAGCAGTACACTGGCACCATCAGTGCGGAAGCAGATTATGCTTGTCAAAATGGAACGGTCAGGTTGAACTCTGTAGTTTCCAATGCCGCTGCTGAGCGCAGTTGGCAGAGATCATCCGATGGGATTAACTTTTCTAATACGGGAGAAAGCGGCTCGACCTTCAATGCTACTGGAAATTCATTTTACCGAATGCAGGTGAGCAACGGTGCCTGCTTGACCAACAGCAATCAACTCTTCATTAGGGAGGAAGCAAGCCCTGGCACGGGAGTGAGCTACAACGAGCCCGACCCTGATTTTTGCAGTCCCGTGACGATCACGCTCGATGACAATGATCCTGACTATACATTCCAGTGGCTTTATACCCTGGATACCGTCAACATTACGACCCTTAGCGGCGCCACGAGCTCTGAATATACCACCAGCGATCAGGGGTACTATTTCGTGAGGATCACCGATGAGTTTGGCTGTACTTCAAACTCCGACTCAACATTTCTCTTTGGTAATATCAACACCGAGATCTCAGGTACCGGAGACCTTGCAAATGCATGCCTTGCTGGAGATACCGTGACACTGGAGCTTGAGAATCGCGTGATTCTTAGCTATGACTGGTTCTACACCACCGATACGACCTTAGGCTTCTCGGCGGCGCCTGATGTAAATGACGCCAGTAGCTACGAGGTCTATCAGGAAGGATTTTACCGCGCTACGATCTCCAACGGAGATTGTGAAGCTGACAGCGAGATAGTTCAAGCTTTCGAGGCTCCCGAGGTCACGATCTCGGGTCCAGCAGGCACCGCAGACTTCTTCTATTGCCCGGATAACGCAGCGGCCTCTCGTACGCTCAACGCGACGGATGCAGGTATGACGGGAGCGGTTACCTTCACCTGGCAACGTTACAGGGATGAGAGCCAAACGCCTGACCAGGTAAAGGCGCAAGTGGCAGCGAGCCCTGGATCATTCACCTACGACTCCATCGGGACTGGAGCAAGCTTTGAGGTTATGGGTCAGGATTGGGGAGCCTACCGATCTTTGATCACTGCAAACGCCTCAGGCTGTACAGCCACCAGTGATGTAATTTTTGCCAATACGACACTCGCGGACATCGTGCAAGATTCTTCGGCGCTTTGCCCCTCTGGTGACACATTGGTGCTCTCTTCCTTCATTTCAAATAATGATACTTATCAATGGGAATATGCAGGCTCCGATCAGGTCTTCTCAGATATGACTGGTGAGAGCAACGATACTTTGCAGCTCACGACCCCCGGTAACTTGGCGGGTTTTTACCGCTTTGTTTCAGTAAGATCAGGATGTTCGGCGGTTTCTGATACCGTGTCCATCGCTTTGCGATCCATCGAGGCACCCACGGTTGCATTGACAGATTTGGAGATATGCTCCAACGATTCGACCACTTTGACCGCCACTCTTCCGGCTGGCGCCACTTCCTTCTCCTGGCAGTACAGTACCGACGGCACCTCCTTTAATGACCTTTCTGAAACATCTTCTAGCTTTTTCGTGAATACGGCAGGGCGCTACAAGGTTTCTGCCGTCGTTGACGGTTGCACCACGGAGTCCAATACGGTCCAGTTGAATGCGACACCTGCCCCGGGTAGCGCCGTCACCTATACACCAGCTACGACCAACTTTTGCGACCCGGTCGAGATTGCGCTGGTCGATCAGGACAGCACGTATCAGTACCAATGGTACTTCTTCCAGGATACCGCGGACGTCCAATCCATCGATGGGGAGATGGGTCCTGCATACACTGCGTCGGCTGCCGGCAGCTATTTTGCAAGGATAGAGAATACGGCGGGTTGCCAATCCAATAGTGATACTACCACGCTGCGAACGCAAATCAATCCCGCCATCACCAATGTGGACAGTGCTGCATTCTTGTGTGCAGTCGGTGCCTCGGTTGTTTTGGAGACCACCAACGATGCCACGTTGACTTACCAATGGCTGTTTGCTGCAGATACCTCATTTGCTCCTGCGGCAGGTGACAGTACCTCCGCAACCTACCTCGCTGGTGAAGCAGGTCTCTACAAAGTGCAGGTATCAAACGGTGTATGCTCCGAGGAGTCTGAGCCTGTACGGCTGACCTTAGATACTACCCGGGTCGAAGGCTTTGCTGCAAGCATTGAGGGGAGCAGCCGAGCGTGTGACGATACGCCGATCCTCTATAGCAGTACCTATCAGGACGATGCGGCCACTTTTCAGTGGCAATATCGTATGGGCACTGAAAGTTTCCAGTTGGTTGACGAATCGGACGCGGAGTGGCAAACTTCCTTGTCGGCGCTCGATGAGAGCGTACAAAGCACTTACGACCTGACAGTCAGAATGACCGTGTCGGCTAATGGTTGTGTCGGGACGAGCGACGAATTCAATACAGTCATCTACCGGTCTCCAGACATCGAAGCCCTCAGATTGCAAGACAATAGCGCGAATGATTTTGTCTATTGCCAGGATGATTTGCCTGTGGATAGGCGCCTTGTGACACGTCAGGGGGACACGGATTACTTTGACCTCATCTATCAGTGGGAGCTTAAAAATGCGGCCGGGCAATTTGATACGATCGCTGAGGCAGTGGAAAATACGTTTACTCTGAGTAGGGAGAGAGGTTTTGTTCGGGTGACTGCTGCAATACCAGACTTTGAATCTTGTCAGCGTACGAGTAACGAGATCTTTGTTCAAACGCCCTCTGATCGTTTCTTGGAAGACGATGTGTTCCTCTGTGAATCACATCCTGAGGGCCTACTAAGAGCCGATGAGCTGGCCTCCGATACATTGCTTACCGACGTCACCTACCGTTGGCTCTACAGTGCGGACGGCGCTTCTTTTTCCGAAGTCGGTGGTGAGTTGACCGAGAGCCTGGTGATCGGTTCCGCGTCCACGGGGTTATCGGGAGGGCAGTACTTTTTTGAAGCGACTCAAGCCAGCTGTACGGTCGCCTCAGATACCATCGAAGTCTCCATTCGGCCCAACACTCCCTTTTCTTTTGTGTCCACAGATGAGTTTTGTAGCAACAGCGGTGAGGGGTCGCTTGCTATCGTCATTGACAACCCCTCAGATTTCACTTTCGCCCTTGATTCGATAGCGTTCGTTGCCAGCCCTGTCTTCGACAGTCTCAACCGAGGCGAGTATCTTCTATCGGTGTTGGATTCTGCGGGGTGTGTCACCTCTCAAGTCGCCGAAGTACTGGCCGTTAACAATTTTGAGGTTTTTCTGGAGCCCGATACCCTATTGATACAGCAAGGACTGCCCTTTGAACTTGAGGCTTCTGGCGCAGTCGATTATGAATGGTATCCCGTTGAATTCATTCAAAGAGAAAGTGGCCCTCAGGTGACGGCTTTCGTACCACCCGATGCGGCGGATACCGTCTCGATCTACGTCCAGGGGACGTCTCCCGAAGCGTGTCTGGCTGTGGATTCGATCCTATTGATACAAGAACGCACAGCCATCGAGGATTTTGAACCAGATGATCTGGTGTTTTCAAAGGTGATATCTCCCAATGGGGATTTGGTCAATGATGACTTTGAAGTGATTGGACTACCCGAGAATTTAGACAACACACTGCAAGTCTTGGACAAGTGGGGTAAGGTCATCTTCTCCGCAGACAACTATCAGGCGGGCACCGTACAAAGCAAAGTACTTAGCGATCGCCTGAAGGAAGGCACCTATTTCTTCTTACTCAAAACGCCACAATTCTCCCGGAAGGGTTTCTTCCAGGTGGTTAGATGATGAAGCACTCACTTAGACATATCGTCCTGGTCCAATGGATCGCCGTCTTGGGGATGTGTCTGTCTGCATGGGGGTCTGCTGCTCAATCGAATGCACTGATTACGCACTTCACGGATCTGCCATGGTACTATAATCCAGCCCAAATGATGAATAGGCCTTCTCATCTTCAGGCCTTCTTATTGCATCGTTCGCAGTGGGGCGAACTGGAAGTGCCAACAATGAACCTAGCTGCGATGAAGGTTCCGGTCATTTTTGGTATTGGCAAGGAGCACTCACATGCCATCGGCGCTATTGCTTATCAGGAAGACCTGGGGTTTTTGACCCGGACGTTATTTGAGCTCAATGTAGGTGGCTTTGTCTGGGAGGATGGCAAAAATAGGCTGGATGTCGGAGGAAGTTTTGGCATGG
>JBCCXG010000534.1:0-4824 GCA_039191945.1 Bacteroidota bacterium | reverse complement strand
TTTCTTTCAGTCCATCTGTATGGGAAAGCCATAGGAGTTCAAAAACCAGAGGGACAAAAACTAAAAGCCCGGCCAATGCTACCAACGTGAAATTGATACTGAGCTTATCTAATAGCTGACGAGGTTGAAGAAGATCTCTCCTAAAGTCAAAATTGATTTCCCGAAGTAAGAAAAATAACATCGCCAATAAAAATGGAAATGCCGACGTAATCTTCACGAGAAAAGAGAGTGTACCCGCAAGTATTCCCAAAGTCATCCAGAGTGCCTTATAAGAATCTTTGAGACGCATGAAAGCATAGAAATGCAGCAATCCAAAGAAGACAGCGCAGTACTCTATAGAAAAGGTCCGACTCCAGAAAATGGAAAAGAGCGAAAAACAATAGAAGAAAACACTGAAAATTACAACCCATCGATTACTGCATAACCTTTGCAAAATCCAGAGTAAGACGGCAGCAGAGAGGAAATAGAAAAAGATACTCACCAAACGTCCAGCACGATCCACGTTATTGACCCCCATTTTTACGCTCAAATAGGTCAAGTACTGATACAATGGAAATTCAAATTGCGTAAAGAAGGGTTCACCAAAAAGAGGTGTCTTGTAATACAATAGTTGATCAAACGGAGAAACCTCAACCCCTGCTTCATCGTCATCCAACCACGAACTGACTGTAATGGCAGTCTGAGTCTGACGAAAAGAGTTCAAATCAAGGATAGGCGCATCGAGGTTGGCAAGTCTTGGCAGAATTGAAACAGCAATAAGAACATAAGCCACCAACAGGTAATACTTACTTAATGTATCCTTTGTGCACAAAAAAATGGGTCTGAGCATATCAGCCATCAAATGACAATAATTCTGAAGCTTAAAAAGAGTGGTTGAGGTCGCTTATGTTGTATGAATACGTGAACAAGGAAATCCTACTTCCCAATCATTCACCGTATCTAATGCCTTAAAAAACGACGAACTTTTTGCTGATAAAATTCCACAACACCGTAATGATAGTAGCTATAGACTTACTTAACAAGAGATCAAGTCCCAATACCTCGTAAAAAAGAGAAAGGAAAATCTGATTGATGCCCAAGCCAACTGCAACAACCAAAAAGAACACCAATAGCTCCATTCTTAATCTTCGACTACCGGCACCATAAACCCAATGCCTGCTTAGCACGTAGTTGTATAGATTGACAACGGTGAAAGCCAGCAGGTTAGAAACTAGGTAATGAAGATTTACTAGTCGCACCAATCCAAAGAGAAGAAGGACATCCAAGGCAAACGAAGAACCCCCCGTCAGTAGGAATCTGAACATCTGCACTTTCAAAAACTCTTTTTCGCTGGTGGGTGCTTTTCCAACGTATTCTTGTACCAATGCCCTAAGTCCCTGCATCAAGCCAAAATTGGTCTTAAAAAGTCTTCGTTTGCCCTCAGCCAGTCATGGATCTCTTGAAAAGTAGTCCGTACGTCCTTTGTCGGCCGCCACTTGCACGCGGAGTGTATTTTGGTGTTGTCGGTGATATAAATAGGTATATCTGCAGATCTAGTTTCTGCTATACTATCAATCTTTATCTTGTTGCCTGTGATTTCTTGGCAGATAGCCGTCATCTCCAATAGGGAAATGCTGTTTTCATAGCCTCCTCCGACGTTGAAGACGCCTCCATTGAAAATGTCAAACTCATGAATTTGCAAATCCAAAAGTTCAAAAAGATCTTCGATGTGCAAAATATCGCGTACCTGTTTCCCCTCTCCTCCGAAACCGATATAGGCGAGATTCTTTCTCCAGAAGTGTTTCGCAACCCACAAAACAACTACACCCTGATCTACCTTTCCCATCTGTCTCGGTCCACATATTACACCACACCTATTGATTATCGTTTCCAGACCAGCTAGTTGCTTATATTCTTCGATGAAGAGTTCAGAAGCAAGCTTTGATGATCCATAAAAACTGCGAGAACCTTGTAGTATAAACTCCTCTGAAATGCCATTGGAGCTTAGCCCAAGTGTTTTTTGCTGCGGAGAGATCGTAAACCTTGTTTCAGCGTCGGAGTATGCGATCTCAGATAAAGGCTGAATTGGATACACCCGACTGGTTGAAAGGAAGACAAACTTGGCTTTACAGTTCTTCGCAAATTCCAGTAAGTGAATTGTGCCATTGAAGTTCGTCCCTATTAGGTTATCAAGACCTTCCGAAAGACCAGCGAGAACCGATGGTTCAGCGGCAGCATCAATAACTACATCAACATCAGGCACACCTTCAAGGTCTGAGGGTTGCCTCAGGTCCCCATGGACAAAAAACACGCCGGATGCCTTCAATGCAGGAAGATTTAGTTCGGAGCCCCTTCTTTTCAGGTTGTCCAAGCAATAGATCACATATTCGGGGTATCTTTTTTTGAATGATAACGCTAAATTCGATCCAACAAACCCTGCGCCGCCTGCGATTAGTATCTTCATAATCCTCGCAAAGGTATGGTTATCGCAACTTCCATAGGATGCACCAAATGAAGATTCTTGAACATTACTATTCTCAAGTTTGAAACCTCAATAACACGGTTATTGATCAGAAAGACCTTCTCAAAAGTGGCTCACGGAAAAGATGAATGTACCTATCTTCTCCAGATTATGCGTCAAGGCCTACCACGTCCGTTCCTTCATGTAAGCATCCAGCTCGGCCCTACTCATTGGCAAAAGGTCTGGATTCGCGTCCAACCAGCCCAGAAAGTCTTCTTTGATCTCATCACTCCACTGACCGTCGATCTGTCCTGGTGTATAGGTCCCGTCCTTGAGTTTAGAGTGACCAAATCGGTCCCTAAGAGCGACAAACTCAGCGGAGATCAAGAGGTCCGCCAGTAGATGCGGAGGTATGAAGATGACACCCTCGGGCTTGGCCAGCACCGCATCACCCGGAAACACCGTGGCCTCACCGATTCGAATGGGCGTGTTGATACTGGTGAGCATCGCTTCACGTAGGAAGGTGGGGTCAAAATCGCGCACAAAAGCATTGAAGCCCTCGATCTTGCCTAAGCCTTCGAGATCTCGAACACTGGCGTCAAATACCACCCCTGTCCCCGACTTGGCAAAGATGGCATTACCCAGATTATCCCCAATGAGGGTTCCATCTTTGATCTTACTGTAGCAATCAGCCACATAGACATCGCCCTTTTGCAGCATGTCAATGGGCCACGAGTTGCTGGCGCCGATTCGACCTTCCTCTTTTCCTCTGGCCAGTAGTCGCTCATTGAACTCTGGACGCAGCGGCATGTATTGAGCGGTAAGGGCACGGCCCACAAAGGGTTCGTCATTCAACGATTTCCATCCTCGCTCAAACTGATTGTGATAACCCTTTCCTCGCATGAAGCCCCAGGCCTCCTCGATGGAAATGTTTTTCAGTCGGGCGAGCTGCTCATCGGTTACATAGGGACGCCCATCTTCCATCCGGTCGCCTGTCCATTCCGCGGTGTAAAAGTTGAGTAACTCCTCAGTGGGTTCTACTTGGGCATGGGCCAAAAAGCTCAGTAGCAGTGACCCTATCATCAATTGGTATTTCTTCATGGTCTTACACGTTTAGCGCAGTGCGAATTTAGCTCCAGGTCCGGTCCCAGGATTGATCTTTGTTCCATTCCTTTGTAGGCGCAAAGTACTTTTCGTCTTCTCTCAGGTGCTCCTTGATCACCACTTCATTGATATCCACACCCAATCCCGGTGTATCAGGTACTTTGACATATCCTTCTTGAACGATGGGCTTCTCGATCCCGGTGACCATATCTTCCCACCATTCAGTATCGACGTCGTGGTGCTCCAGGGCAATAAAGTTTTGCGTAGCAGCAGCAGAGTGGACATTGGCCATCATAGAGATCGGCGTCCCGGCGAAGTGCAGGGCTTGAGCGATCCCTTTTTCCTCTGCATAGTCTCCAATCTTTTTCGTCTCCAATATGCCTCCCGCACTGGCCAGATCAGGATGTACCATATCCACAGCGCCTGAATCGATTAGTTTGATGAACGCTTCTTTTAAGTAAATATCCTCTCCGGTGAGCGTAGGCGTATTGATCGCTTCCGTGATTTGCCTCCACTGATCGGTGAACTCCCACGGAATCATGTCTTCCAACCAAGCCAGTCTGTACTTCTCGACGGCATTTCCGAGCCTGATGGCAGAGTTGACCCCGATGTGCCCGAAGTGATCTGCAGAAAGTGGTATGTCATATCCCACAATCGATCGAACCTGATCTACGTATTCGACCAGCTTATCTATGCCAAGATCGGTGATTTGTATCGCGGTAAAGGGGTGCTTCGTCATGCCGTAGGTGCCTGGCTGATCCACCCATTGCTTGCTTTGGTCCCAGACCCCAGCACCGACCAGCGCGCCCGGGATGTCTTTCACTAGCTGAATCCCGAAGTCCATCTTGAGGAACGTGAAGCCCTTCTCGATTCTGCCTTTCATCCGCGTAGCGTAGACCTCAGGATCGCTGGATGCCGGTGTATCCGCATACAGTCTTACTTTGTCTCGGTACTTGCCTCCCAGCATCATGTACACTGGCACGCCGTACGCTTTACCTGCGAGGTCCCAAAGCGACATCTCCACACCCGAAACGCCGCCACCCATGCGACCATGACCCCCAAACTGTTTGATCATCTTGAACATCTGCTCAACGTTGCAGGGGTTTTTGCCCAGTAATCTGCTTTTGAGGAATAGCGCATATTTGGGACTGCCGTGGTCCCGGACTTCTCCCAATCCGTAGATGCCCTGATTGGTATCGATCTTGATGATCGGCGCCTTGGTCGTGTAGGCGATACGCAAATCCGTGATCTTGAGCTCCGATGGATTGGAGCTCCGGCGC
>JBCCXG010000533.1:0-4844 GCA_039191945.1 Bacteroidota bacterium | reverse complement strand
AGGGTCAAACAGCGTTTTTAAAAGGTCTGGGAGCTGAGGTCGTTATTAACTATCGAGACCGAAAAATATCCACTCTATCGGATCGGTATGATGTCATTTTTGACTTGACTACAAGCGTCAAGTTCTCCGAGGTTAAGTCTTTACTCAAGCCCAAAGGGATCTTTATCCCTGCCGACCCCTTTGCCCAACTCCTTTCCATATTAGGCAACGTATTAAGAAAGAAGAAGGTGGGCTATTTGATGGTCGATAAAGGGGACAATGACCGCCTCACTCGGATCGCTCAATGGGTAGAGCAGGGACAATTGAAGCCGATCATCGATAGCATTTACTCCTTCAAGGATTACGAAAAGGGCCTAAAAAGGACTTTGGAGCCCGGAAAGCGAGGTCGAATTATCATACAAATCGAAGAGGGTTAGATTCACAATAGCTGGAGCAGCTGCGCGAAGAGGCCAGAAGTGAGTTTCCTTGGGAGAACAATAGGGACTATCTTGAGACAGAAGTGACTTAACGTTCCATGTGAAGCCCAGTCCCAATGAAGTCTCCATTACTCCTGATTTTCAGTTTGTTTAGTGTCATTGCTTTTTCACAAAGTGGTGACCTGATACTATTCATCGGCCAATCCAATATGGCCGGCCGGGCTGATATTGGATCGGATACCCTGGTCATGGAAAGAGTTATGTTGCTCAACAGTGAGGGAGCTTTTGCGTCAGCGACCAATCCGATGAATCGTTATAGCACGATCCGCAAGGAGAACAGAAGTATTCTGCGGTTATCCCCAGCCTTTTCTTTTTGCCAAGAGGTAGTATCGGCCACGGACGATTCGGTCTTCGCAATCGTGCAGGCGAGGGGTGGGACTGCCATTGAGAAGTTTCAGAAAGGAAGTGATTGGGGGTACTATGAGGCTATCGTCAATCGTACTCGGAATACCCTTGCGAAATATCCGGGACTGAGACTCCGCGCTGTAATCATGCACCAGGGAGAATCCAACCAACGAAGTCCCGGGACTTATCTCGGTTTCCTACACCAAATGGTGGCGGATTTGCGGGCTGATCTTGATGACCCCGATCTCCCTTTCATTTTTGGCGAAGTGGGCCCTTGGAATCCCAGCTTTGACGCCATACGCGCCGAGATGAAGAAGATTCCTGAGATCATTCCATTCAGTCAGCTGGTTTCGTCCGACAATTTGACCAATCGGGACGCTAGTCACTTTGATCGGGAATCCGTGCTGCTGTTCGGTAGACGTTATGCTGAGGTGTACTTAAAGTTGAGCAAACGTTATTAAGTCTTGAGTTTCAGATTTCAGATGGGTAAAGCCGCTTGAAAAATGGAACTTGCCGCATGAATCACGAACCTATGAAGAGGATTTTACTTCCCTTGCTATTGACCTTTTGGATCCCTCTGCATTCTCTTGCTGCCTTCCTGCACCAGTGCAGAGACCTCCAAAGAATCAGCCGGCATCCAAAATGTGGTGATCAGCGCACACCGAGGAGGTCCACTCCCTGGATATCCGGAGAATGCATTGGAGACCCTACAAAATACCGAGAAGCGGATTCCAGGAGTAATGATGGAGGTAGATGTCCGACTAACGAAAGATGGCGTCTTGGTCCTGTTGCACGACGCTACGCTGGACCGAACCACCAACTTTTCTGGAAGGCTAGATAACTATACTTATGAGGAGATTAGCACTGCTTTTTTGATGGATTTAGAAGAAAAAGTAACTCTTTTCCACATACCCACACTAAAAAGCGTGTTTTTGTGGATAACTGAAGTGGATGCGTACCTAAGTCTTGATGTAAAAGAAAGTTTGGCCGTAGAGGCAATCGTCCAAATGATTGACGAGTTCGATTTAGGTGATCGCGTTGAGGTGATTACCTACAATAGGCGACAAGCTGAACAAGTGCATCAGCTGGATTCTTCCCTTCACTTGTCTGTTTCGCTTGGCAACATGGAAGCGATTCAACAGATAACGTCTAGCAATGTCATCAATCAACGGAAGATCGCTGCATTCACCGGATTATCGCTAAAAGACCAAACGTTCTATCAACAACTAGCAGACCTCGGTTTTGTTGTCACCTTGGGAACAATCGGTAACCTGGACCGTCGCGCAGAAGCGAGAGGAAATCGCCTCTACCTGGAATGGCAAGCGCTCGGTGTAGCCCGATTCGCTACCGACTATCCATTTCGTGTTTTCGACGTTTTATCCAATCAAGCAGCTCAGCCATGAGATATAGCACTGTGGTTCTTTTGGTCTTTTTGACTTTGGCGCTACATGCGCAGCGCAATGGACCGGCGATCAAAGTCATGACTTACAACATTTGGAATGGTTTTGACTGGGGTAAGGATACGTTGCGTCATGATCAAACGGTGGATTGGATTGCCGGGCAAGCACCAGACGTGGTGGCGCTGCAGGAGCTATGTGGATACAGTTTGGATCGGCTGGTAGCAGATGCTGCGACGTGGGGCCACTCTCATGTTCAGCTCTTGAAAACCGAGGGTTATCCAACGGCCCTCACTTCACGAGAGCCCATTACCTTGATTGAGAAAAATGTAGAGGACTTTTGGCATGGTTTGATCCATGCCGAGACCTACGGCATCGAATTCTATGTGGTGCATTTGTCTCCGGCGGATGTGGACTTCCGGATGAAAGAGGCAAGTCAAATTGTGGATCGGGTCAGAGGGAGAGAGGGACCCTTCATCATCTTAGGGGACTTCAATTGTCATTCACCCATCGATGCGCAGGCGATGGAGCGGAAAACGGCTTTGAGGGAAAGGCGACAGCCCAAAGAAGACGCAACCCACAATAACTTGCGATTGGGAGAATTTGACTATTCGGTCATGTCTCAGTTTTTGGCGCTTCCGGCGCTGGACCTAGCACTTGGTAGGGAGGACCTCACACAGTGTTTCACTTTTCCGGCACCGGTGTTGGTTGGATTGTACGATCATACACCTCAAAGCATCATTGAAAACCGGGTACGGATTGACTACATTTTAGCAAGTCCTGAGTTGTCGAAGCGTTGTCAACTAGTGGAGATCTTCAACGGCGGAGTGAACGATAGATTGTCAGATCACTATCCGGTAATGGCGGAATTTGAGCTCCCAGAGTAATTTGGAAGTTGAAGTCCCTTCGTCATGGAAGTTGCAGTCCTTGTTGTTCGACAATGAACTCGAAAGCTAGTTCTTCTAGCCTTTTGCCGTCGACCATGGCGTTCCAAGCCCCGTGACCTATACCCTCCAGGGGGTAGTAGGCCAGTGGGATGTCGAAGGATTCGTAGATGGCCTTTAGCTCCTCGGCGGCGGCAAAGGGGACGGTATTGTCTTCTGTACCGTGGGCGATAAAGAGAGGGGGGTCTCCCGTGTCAAAACGCTCGTGATCATAAACACCTTCGAGTAGATCCAATGCTACTTTTGAGCCCCAAAGATCTATGATGGTTCGAATACGGTAAGTCTGATCTAGGTGAGTTTGGTCCAATGTCGGATCCTGGTCCGTGCTTAGTTCGTCTCTAAAGTCTCCTTCGTTTGATATACCCACCGTTACAGCAGTGATCGCCCCAGCAGAGCCGCCTCCCACGGTGATATAATCTGTATTGACCCGGAGTGTATCCGCATGGGCGACAAGCCAGCGCATCGCAGCCTTTGCATCTCTTTGCGCAGGATAGATGGCCCGAACGGTTCCACTGTCTTCAGGTGGAAAGGTTGCCGCATGCTCCACCCATTCCTCTGGTACCGTCCCATTGTCATCCTTTAATCGGTAGTCCACCGAAATAAATACCCAACCTCGGGACGCGTAGTACTCAGCAAAGTTTACGATGTTAGACTGCTGTTTTGATCCCCCGACGAAGCCACCACCGTGAATGAATAAAAAAACAGGTCGATCCTGTAGCTCGTTATCTGGTCTGTACACATCCAGTTTCAGCGGAAATCTGGTCGCATTCAGACTATTGAGACTTTCATGACTGAGGCCCTCTCCGTAGGTAATGTCCTCATTGATAATCATGTCATACAGTGGGCTTGACTGGACAATAGGCACATTGTTTTCAACTCGCAGCTCTGTGGAGGGTTCAAGTTCATTCTCTTCACCGCAGGAACACAAAATAAGGAGCCCGACGATGGATAGTGTGAGATTCTTCATGAATATATATGATAACGGTATCGAAATAGTTGTTTCTCCATTAGACCTGAGCAAAATTCTAAGGTTTAAAGCACTCCTATGAGAATCCGATTTGCCATCGGTATTCCTGTTGATGCAACAAGCAACATAAGATCGCCTCCAGAAACGGTCAAAAAGAGGAGTCTGGAAGTGAGGGAATGTGTGGTGAGTCGGATCGTTTGTGTACTTCACCAGGAAGTTCAACCCACATTTATGAGGTTGACGATGGATTCAATCCAAATCCATCGTCAATACCGTCATGCAGATCTTAATGCCTGTGATCATATTACCAACCCTTAGATTTTCATTGGGGTTGTGCTGATTGTTGTCCATGTTGACCATGGGCACGATGATCGCAGGTATTTGCAGCGTATTCACCGCAGGAATAATGGGCACCGTACCTCCCATCGTTCGGATACTGACCGGAGGTTCCCCAAAAGACGTCTCCAACGCGGCAATCAGCTTCTGACCGATCGGTGCGTTCATGTCCGTTCGGAAGGCATTTACGCTACGATTGCTCTCGAATGTCACAATCTTGCGATGACTGAGACGCTCTTCATCAGTCGGCGCCCGATCGAGTACCAGAAATCCCTGATCGGTAATGTGCTGCCTTATTTTTTCAATTTGTTGTTGCCCGTCAGTCTCCTCCACCAACCGAACATCAAGGTGGGCGGTCACTACTTCTGGTATCACCGTT
>JBCCXG010000532.1:0-4847 GCA_039191945.1 Bacteroidota bacterium | reverse complement strand
CCATGATCTCCCTCCATGAGATCTCCGTCAGTTCTTGGATTGGCATGGGCGTCCAAATCTGCTTTGGTTCGATACTGGCATATACGGCTTTATACTGGCTACTCAAGGTCCGGCCTCCGCTTGAGGTCAGCACGATGAATTTCGTGCAGCCCGTGGTGGCCGTAAGTGCAGGCGTTTTGATAGGAAAGGAACAAATCAATACGGCCGTCTACGCGTCACTCGGACTTACCTTGTTGGCGGTTTATCTGGTCAGAATGAAAGGGAAACGGGGACTTCAAAAAGACCCAAAGCCGGCTCGGTGAAAGGGTCGAGATTTGGGGTGGCTCCATGTGCAGATATCGAAGATGGATGCGCATCTAAAAAGCCGACCATTATGCTTTACCTTGCCCATCCATAAGTAAAAACCCAATGAAAATCGATAAACATACCGTAGCTGCGGTGACCTACAGCCTGGAAGTGGATGGCACGCCGATTGAAAAAGCAGATGCTCAAAATCCTTTGCGGTTTTTGGTAGGAGTAGGGCAAATGATCCCTGGCTTCGAAAGCCAACTCCTGGGTAAGGACCAGGGGGAGAGCTACGAGATCACTGTGTCTCCAAAAGATGGCTACGGAGAGATTGATCCCGATGCCATCGTGGACGTGCCTCAAGACATATTCAAAGTGGATGGCACGATCGACCTCAACATCATGAAAGTCGGGAATGTGGTGCCGATGCAAGATCAGAACGGACATCAATTCCAAGGCACGATCCAGGAAATCAAAGAATCGACGGTCACAGTCGACTTCAATCACGAGATGGCAGGGAAAACACTGAATTTCAAGGGCGAGATACTCGAGGTAAGAGCGGCTACCGCGGAGGAGATTGACCACGGACATGTGCACGGCCCAGGTGAACATCATCATTAGTTGGACTGCCCTAGCGTCCCTAGGCCTCCAAGAAACGGGATAATTCATGGCTACCCGAAGAACTTTTCTGCAAGACATCGGTAAAGGAGCTGTCCTATCCACTGTTGGGTTAACGAGCTCCTCGGTACTGGCGTCGATCATGGAAGGCCTTGGCTACGATCCAGATCGACCCATCCGAATCGGTATCATAGGGGCAGAGAACTCCCATACACGAGGCTTCGGCAAGCTGTTCAACATTGACAAGCAATTCCCGGGAGTGGAAGTGAAATATGTATGGGGTGAGACTGAGGCTTTTGCTCTGGACGCGATGGCAAGGGGTGGCATCCCTAATAAGGTCGATGACCCTTTGGAAATGTTGGGAAAGATTGATGCATTGATCGTCGATCATCGACACGGCAAGTATCATTTGGAAGCCGCCAAGCCATTTGTGGAAGCGGGGATCCCCAGTTTCATCGATAAGCCCTTTTGTTACCGTGTAGCCGAGGGGAAGGAATTTCTGGCCATGGCCCGGCGCAAAGGAACTCCCGTCACGTCATACAGCTCCATCGGTCATCACTACGATACCTTCAATATCAGAAGTCAAGTAGAAGCGCTCGGAGACATTCGGCAGGTGGTCATGTTTGGCCCGCTGGATATCGATTCCGAATACGGGGGCGTCTTCTTCTATGGTGCACACATGGTGCAGCCTTTAATGAATGTGTTTGGGGAGGACGTCCAGAAGGTCCGGATCACTCAAACTGAAAAAAGTACCGGGGCGAGCCTCGTATTCGGCGATGGGATGCTGGCCTCGTTTGTGTTTACACCGAAGCATTACGAATGGAGGACCTTCGTCGAAGGTGATGATGGACTGAAGGAACTAAAGCCCACTGAAAAGGCGAAGAGTATCTCTAAGGCGGACTCGGATATGGTGCGAATGTTCCAGACGGGTGAGGAGCCCAGAAGCCATGAGAGTATCCTCCAGGGAGTCGCAATACTCGAGGCCCTGGAAAAATCGGCCGAAAGTGGGGACTGGGTCCAAGTTGAATCAGTGACACTTTAATGATGAGCACGGCAATCAGTGGTATTCGAAAAATGGGGGCAACAAGGCTGTGCTTTCTGTCCATTTTCCTACTCAATACGGTCATGAATGGATCAAGGGCCCAAGGCATTCAAGGCATACACTTCGCCAATGATCAAGCAGTGACGATTGCCTTAGAAGGTGATAAAATCAAAAGTATCAATGAGATCCCACAAGTGGCTGTTGATCAGTACGTTGCCCCCGGCTTGATTGATATTCAAATCAATGGCTACGTCGGAGTGGACTTCTCGGGCCCTGATTTGACCGTGGAAGGGGTAAAGAAGGCCACGAAAGCGCTTTGGAAAGCGGGTGTGACTTCCTACTTACCCACTATTATCACGAGCGACATCAACCGGATCAAGGAGAATTTCGCAGTCCTCGCGGAAGCACGTAAGGACCCGGAGATCGGGCAATCGATACCCGGTTTCCATTTAGAGGGTCCTTACATCTCTCCAGTCAAAGGCTTCAGAGGAGCGCACCTTGCCAAGTATATCAAAGCGCCAGACTGGGAGGAATTTGAGGAGATCCAGGCAGCGGCTGAAAATGGAATTAGGATCATTACCGTCGCACCGGAGATCAACGGAGCGATCGAACTCATCGAGCGGTGCGTGGCGCGTGGGATTGTTGTATCCCTCGGGCATCACAATGGTACGGCGGAGGACATTCAAAAGGCCGTAGCGGCGGGAGCGACCATGGCCACGCACCTGGGTAACGGATGCGCGAACGAAATCAATCGCCACTACAATCCCATCTGGCCCCAGCTTTCTCACGACGAAATCACTCCGAGTATCATTGCAGATGGCTTTCACCTGACGCGAGATGAAGTGCGGAGTTTTTACAAGGTCAAGGGTCCGGAAAAAACCGTTTTGGTCTCCGACGCATTGGATCTGGCGGGGCTGCCACCCGGAGAGTACATCCGGGGTGAGCGGCGACTGGTGTTGACGCCCAATGTGGTGAAGCTGCCTGACGAAGATGTCTTGGCGGGCGCTGCTTCACCCATAAGCTTGTGTCTGGGAGTGATGATGCGCTACACGGATTGCGGCCTCCCCAATGCCATCCAAATGGCAAGTACCAATCCGGCACGTATTCTGGACCTGCCGGGCCTTGGGGGCCTCGATCCTGGCCAGCGAGCAGACATGATCTTGTTTAGAATGGTGAACGAGGAGGTCATCATTGATCAGACCTATGTAGCAGGGACCCTGGTTTACTCCCGGGATTGACGGAGCACATACCATGGAAAATCCCGATTACAAAACAGGCGTAGTCAAAAAGGCAATTGCCGCACTAAGTGTCGTCGGTCCAGGTCTCTTTTTGATCGGCTACAACATTGGCACGGGGAGTGTCACGACGATGGCAAAGACAGGAGCGGAGCACGGGATGAGTTTGTTCTGGGCCTTGGTATTGTCGTGTATTTTCACATTCATTTTGATGGTCGCTTACGGAAAAGTGACCCTTGTTACGGGTCAAACCGCCCTATTCAACATCAAAAGGGAATTTCGATACGGGTGGCTGCTGTCCCTTTACATCATCATTGCTCTGATCATCGGAGAGCTCTTGGCACTGATGGGCGTGATGGGGATTGTGGCGGACCTGGTGCAAGAAGGGATAAGACTGTCGACCGGCAGCGTCGTTGCGACAGGTTGGATTGTTTCCTTTTTCGTGATCGTGATCTGCGTGTTGCTGTGGTATGGGCGCTATCAGTCTTTTGAACGGGTGCTGACGCTGGTGGTGGCCCTGATGGCAGTTTCCTTTGTCATCGTCTTTCTTATGATCAAGCCGAGCTTTTCCGCACTACTGGCTGGCATGACGCCCGGTATTCCTGATACTCCGGGAGCCTTTGGTCTGGTAGCTGCGATAGCTGGTACAACTTGCTCCGCCGCAGTATTCATCATGAGAAGTACTGTAGTGGCTGAGAAAGGTTGGACCATCAAGGACCTGAGGACAGAGAAGAAGGACGCTTTTGTTTCCGCTGCCATGATGCTCTTCCTCAGCGGCGTGATCATGGCGGTAGGGGCCGGGACCCTTCATGTCATGGGACTCAAGCTGAATCACACCGTAGAACTGATTCAGCTGTTTGAGCCGATTGGCGGACAACTATCTGCTTACCTTTTGATCATTGGCATCGCGGGTGCGGGGCTCTCCACCATCTTTCCCATTGTGCTGATCGCTCCATGGCTCATCGCCGACTATTCGGGACGCCCCAGAAATATCCATTCGGAGTCATCCAGACTATTGATCCTCGGCGCAATGGTTTTCGCATTTGGTTCCGTGTTTTTGGACGAAAGGCCTCCGGCACTCATGATCTTCTCCCAGGCCTTTCAGGCATGCATCCTGCCGGCGGTGACGATACCCATCTTCCTGTTGATCAATAAAGAAAAGCTGATGACTGAACACAAGGCCGGCCCTTGGATGAAAATCGGGATCGCTTTGGTGCTGGTGTTTTCTCTCATCACCTCCTGGTTTGCAATAATCGACTTCTAACAATGGCAAAAACACTTACAGTTGACAATATCAACGTGGCGATCTACCCTGATGCCACCGCAATGGGACAAGCAGCAGCGGCCTTTGTGGAAGAAAAGCTAAAGAGCGCCATCGTCCAAAAGGGAGTAGCACATATGATCTTGGCAACAGGCGCCTCGCAGTTTCCATTTTTGGACGTACTGAAACAACGCCCCATCGACTGGCAAAAGATAGTGGTCTTCCACCTCGACGAGTACAAGGCCCTACCAGCCACCCACCCTGCCAGTTTTCGAAAGTACCTCAAGGATCGCATTCTTGATGAGGTGAAGCCCCAACAGGTTTTTTTTCTCGAAGGAGACGCCGAGGACATCGAAGCCGAAATGACTCGGTACGCCACGGCACTCGAACGACACCCCATTGATAT
>JBCCXG010000531.1:0-4847 GCA_039191945.1 Bacteroidota bacterium | reverse complement strand
TATCGCGCGGTGCATGGCCAGGTAAGAGGCGTTGAGTATATTGATCTCATCGATCTCACCAGGGGAAGCAACCCCCACACCATAAGTGAGGGCCGATCGAATCACCTCTTTTCGGAGATCGAATCGATCTTCCGCGCTAAGCTGTTTGGAGTCGTTGAGCAGATCATGAGAATAGTCCTTGGGTAAAATCACCGCCGCCGCAACGACAGGTCCAGCGAGACAACCTCTGCCCGCCTCGTCGCATCCTGCTTCTATTTTTTGTGGGTCAAAATAGGCTTCTAGCATCGCTCACTCAGAGTAGGCAAATATGAGGCAGAAATCAGACTTTTTTTACAATAGATGGGGGTAGATGGATCGATAGGTGCCATAGGTAGAAGACGCACGTTTCTATGGATCCATTTCCTGCAGTTCTTTCCGTCAAATTCGAAAAAATTTACTGGATAAATGGTCGCCCTGGCAACCATCCCGTAGAACAAGTGTCTCTCGGATACAAAAGGTCAAAACTCAAAAATTTTTTAAATCCGTCATGAAAAAGATGATTTGCGGCTGGGTAGTCGTATGTCTTGCGATCTACCCATCAAAAGCCCAATTAACTAATCCTCAGCAACTTACACAGAATTTAAAAGGTCGTATTATTGACCAGGTCTCTAAGTCTCCGGTCATCGGAGCTACGGTAGCCATCATCAATAGCGAGCCTCTCCGGGGGACCACGACAGATGTAGAGGGTTACTTCTCGCTGCGAAATGTACCCATCGGCAGGGTCTCGCTTGCGGTCTCCTCCGTGGGCTATGAGCAGCGGGTACTCTCCAACTTGGAAATCGAATCCGGTAAGGAAAAATTCATCAACGTAGAATTGGTAGAGTCGCTCATCGAGATGGAGGAGCTCGTGATCGTAGCTAGTGATCAGGAACAAGGAAAACCACTCAACGAGCTGGCTTCGGTCAGTGCCATATCGATCAGTATCGAGGAGACCAGTCGGTACGCCGCTACCTTCGACGATCCGGCGAGAGCGGCACTGACGTTTGCGGGTGTGGCAACTGGTGGTGATGATCTGCTCAATGAGATCGTCATCCGTGGGAACTCGCCCAAAGGCATTTTGTGGCGGCTCGAAGGCGTAGAAGTCCCCAACCCCAACCACTTCGGAAGCGTGGGTTCGTCAGCTGGCGGGATCAGTATGTTGAGTTCCAATGTCCTGAGCAATTCTGATTTCTTCACTGGAGCATTCCCTGCGGAATATGGTAATGCCACTTCGGGGATCTTCGATCTGAGTTTGCGGCAGGGCAACTTTGATACACACGAACACACCTTGCAAGCAGGCCTTCTCGGTCTGGCCGCTGCATCCGAAGGGCCAATCAACAAAGAAAAGCGCTCCTCCTACCTTGCGAACTATCGCTATTCGACGCTGGCGTTGTTTGACAACCTGGGCATCCAGATTCTCGGTGACCAGGAGGATGTCACCTTTCAGGATCTATCATTCAAGGTGAATCTGCCAGGTACGAAAGCGGGGTCGTTTTCTATTTGGGGCCTGGGCGGCCTCAATACTTACACTTACACACCGCAGGAGGAGGTCGGCGAGTGGGACTTTGAAGACAATACGCAGACGGTAGCCATAGGTGGGTTGACCCATGTGGCTTATCTCAACGACGACACCTTCATCAAGTCGGTGGCGAGTTTTTCATTCTTTGAGAGCGATTACGCTTATGATTCTCTGCGAGTTCGCGTGCTAGAGGATGAAAGAGTTCGGGAGACCGCCTTTCGATTGTCGTCTTATCTCAATACCAAATTCGATGCCCGGAACTCGTTGCGGGTTGGTGGTATCTTTAGCAACCTGGGCTACGATCTCTTCCAGCAGGAGTGGCAGTATCAGCAGCAGGAACTCGTCTCCTTTCTCGACGAGGACGGCTCCACACAGTTCATCCAGGGATTTGCCAACTGGCAACATCGGGCGGGCAAAAGTGTGACGATGAACGTAGGATTTCATGCGTCCTACTTCGGCTTGAATGAGGACATCTACCTCGAGCCACGACTGGGCCTTCGCTGGGCGACCAGCCCCAAAGGGACGGTGACATTTGGTGCCGGTTTGCACAGTCGCATGGAGACGTTGGCCCTGTATATGAGCTCTCAGCAGCAGGAGGATGGCACACAGATCCGCCACAATGACGACCTTGGTTTTACCCGCGCAGCACACACCGTAGTAGGCTATGAATGGATGTTGGCCAGCAACCTGCGATTCAAAACGGAGGTTTATTACCAGTACTTGTATGATGTGCCCATCTGGGGACAGGATACCACCACTTCGGACTTTTTGCGCTCTTTTTCAGTCCTCAATACCTACGACGGCTGGACGTCGGATCCCTTGGCCAATGAAGGTACGGGGCAGAACTACGGTCTGGAGTTGACCCTGGAGAAGTTCTTGAGCAATGGCTATTACTTCTTATCCACGCTGTCGCTGTACGAGTCCAGTTACAAAGGCCTGGATGAAGTGTCCCGTCCCACCCGATTCGATGGTGGCTACATTTTTAATGTGATTGGGGGCAAAGAGTGGAGTCTTGGTCGCTCTGGCAACAAAACGCTAAGCGCCAATGGTCGATTCATCTACAGTGGAGGGAAGCGGGAGGCGCCAATCGATATCGACGCCTCGCGGGAGGCGGGATTTACCATCCGCGACTTCAGTCGAAATTATGACATGAGGTTAGATGAATACATTCGATTCGATATTGGCATCACCTATAAAGTCAATCGCCCTAAGTCTACCTCGGCCATCGCGCTCAATGTGCAAAACGCCGTGGGGCGTACCAACGAGTTTGGACGCTACTACAGCAGCTTCAGTGATGCGGTAGTCAGTGAGGGGCAGGTGGGTATGTTTCCTAACTTGAGTTACCGGATCAGCTTTTAGCAGGATAGCACACAAGCGTTGTCAAGGGCGGGGTCCTTTTTGAGATGGCCCTTTTCGTCGATATTTGGGTGCATCGTGTCCTACCGGCTTTCATTTTTTAGCTCTTCCCCTTCGCCAGCCCTGTTGGGAGTAATCCTTGATGAAATGCCCCGCAACCTGTCGAATACTTTGGGCTTCGCTTGTTTTCTTTTGGGCAAATCTTTGAACCAAATCCAAAGCGCGTAACTTTCATATTTGGGAATCATTAAAGAGCTGAAACATGAAACATCTAATCTATTTTTTGTCATTTGCGGTGCTCGCAGGTTGCGATAGCTACTCCCAGTCTAGCCCCACCGTCGAGATGGATCCTGTCAGCCAGAAGCAGTTCAACGATTACTGGTATGCAGGCGAAGCTGAATTGACGAGCTATGACCTTCAGCAAGCGCGATACGGTGAAATACATGCCGGCGAGGCGGTCCTCGTATTTGTCACCGAGCCCTTCTCCGCATCGAAACAGGTGAAGCTCGACAATGCAGCCGCGGCCGGAAATGATGCGGTGAGCGTGCTGAAGCTGAACATGACCAAAAACTTTCTCACCGGCATCTATCCCTACTCTATGATGATGTCGTCTTTTGCTCCGATCTCGTATGACAAATATCCAAATGCGCTCAAAGTAGCCACCAGCTCCCAAGAGTGGTGCGGGCATACCTTCCTGCAGCTGAATCTGAGCCAGGACGACTATCGACTTACCGGCTATTCGTATTTTGAATCGGAAGGCGATGTAGAGCAGAAGTTGGACAAGGTCCTGTTGGAAGACGAGGTGTGGAACAAGATACGGATCAATCCGGCTACGCTGCCCGTTGGCGAAATTGATATCATTCCGGGGACTTTCTATCTAAGGCTTCGTCATCGAGAGATGAAATCAGTGAAGGTCGAGGCAGCATTGGAAACGGTCAGCACTAGTGAGTTTGGTGAGTCGTCACATCAGAAATACAGCCTAACGTACCCTGATCGGTCAATGGTCATTTATTACGAGAGCGCCTTTCCCTATACCATCCTCGGATGGGAAGAGACCTATCGCAGCCGCGGTAGTGAGTTACGAACAGTAGCCAAACGGAAGAAGTCTATCATGAGTCCTTACTGGCAAAAAAACAGCAATGCGGATCGGGCTTTGAGGGCTGAGCTGGGCTTGTAAGCACCTTGGCATTGGCCGTTTTTTCCAGCAGATTTGGGGCTCAATCAAGGGCCCATGGAAGAGAATAATTGGAAAAGACTTGCAACCCGTCAGATCTATGACAATCCCTGGATCACGGTCACTGAAGACGATGTGATCAATCCCCGTGGGGGTAACGGCATTTACGGCAAGGTGCATTTCAAGGGCTTCGCGATAGCGATCATACCATTGGACGAGGAAGACAATACCTGGATAGTGGGACAGTGGCGATATACCCTGAACGAATACTCCTGGGAGGTCCCTATGGGAGGAGGTCCGCTGGACATTGATCGACTTGCGTCGGCCAAACGAGAGCTCAAAGAGGAAACCGGGCTTATTGCTACTGATTGGGATTGCTTCCTGAAAATGCACACCTCCAACTCTGTGACCGATGAAGTGGGCTATGCCTACACCGCACGGGGCCTGACGCAGGGAGCCACCGAATTTGACGATAGCGAGGACCTGCAAATACGCAAGCTTCCTTTCCGAGAGGCCTACAGTATGTGTCTACGCGGAGAAATCACCGATTCGCTGAGCTTGGCTGCCATTTTGAAGCTAGGGGCGCAGATGAAAATCAGCTGAATGCAACCCGGAATCACTCCACTCACGCGCAGCATGCCGAAATCACGCCGGACTGCGCGCCCCCGGTCAAGCGGGGCAAGAAGACTTGCGACAGCCTCATTGGCGCTTGGTGCGGACACGTCTCCGTGCGAGGTTTAGCCCATGGCCAACGCGCCCCTCGCAGACATTCGCGTACTG
>JBCCXG010000530.1:0-4875 GCA_039191945.1 Bacteroidota bacterium | reverse complement strand
CGTGCAGCTTGACTCCTTTACGTAACACACAAAAGTGGGAGCAAACCTTTTGGACCTCGTCGAGGAGATGACTGGCCATGATGATGGTCTTGCCCTCGCTAGCGATGGACGAGATGAGTGACCGTACCTCGGCAATGCCCTCAGGATCCAACCCATTGGTGGGCTCATCGAGAATCAGCACCGGCGGATCCGCAATCAAGGCCGCAGCAATCGACAGGCGCTGCTTCATACCCAAGGAATAGGTCTTGAACTTGTCGTCCTTCCGATCATACAGATTGACCTGATGGAGGACCTGATCAATGCGATCCTTGCCCTTCTTCTTGATATGCGCAACGATCCGCAAGTTTTGGACCGCGGTGAGGTAGCTGTAAAAGCACGGTGTCTCCAGGATAGCGCCGATCAGCCGGCGGCTCTCCACCGGATCCTTCCCGTCGAACCAGCGGTAGGCACCTGCTGTCGGTGCTACGACGTCCAATATCATACCCAGTGTGGTGGTCTTGCCACTACCATTGGGTCCCAGTATGCCAAAAACCTGCCCCGGCTTCACGGTGAGGTTCAGTTGATTGACCGCTTGTATTCTCCCAAACCTTTTGGAGAGTCCTTCTATTTCGAGTGTCGTTGTCATCTTACTGTTCTATGCGACGTTCCTGTTCCTCCTCCACCACATCGTTGATCGGTGCCAAGAGGGAGAGTACGGCATTGTCACTCAGCCCTTGCAAAAGGCCTGGTATCTTGTCCCAGCGCATATCGCCTTTGAGGTAGAATGCAAAGTATTCACCTTCCATGCCGGCTACCCCCACGTACTCATCCAGGCCCAATCGCTCCTTGCCCATCAATATGACGTCATTGCCGCCGCCATAGAGTCGTGCATATTCGTCGAAGCCCAGGTCTTCATATTGGGCGAACACAGATCGCAAGGGCTCATCGACCTTACCTACGCTCAGTTTGTACACAAGCACTTTGCTGATGCCATTGATGACCTCATTGTACGACGGATCACCCTTCACATTGATCATGCGAAGGGTGCTGGGATAAAAACAGAACTTCCGCTCATTGGCGCCTTCTGCGTAGGTCTTCAGCGGGGCCTCTTGCGCGAATAGGGGCACCGCGGCCCCGATCCAAAAAAAGATGGGTATCGACAGTCGGGACCACCGCATATCAGTTGCCCTCGTCGAGTTTTTCTAAACTTTTAAGTCCGTCGACCCGCATGGTGGATGCCAGCTTGGATACGGTTTTGAGATCGATCTCACCGTACAAGCTGAGGAAGACAAAGTTCTTGTTCCCTCCGACGACCATGATGAGTTCCTCAATGATGCCGCTCTTCTCCTTAATGCTGAACTTGACGTCCTCCTCCGCGTCCTTCACCGTCATGAGCTCTTCGTAGCCGGCACCATCCACATCTTTCGTGGCCTGGTTGAAAAGCGACCTACTCTGCCCTTTGCCGAGACTGTCGCTGGCCAGCACCTTCAGTCCTTTGAGCTTGGCAACGGCTTCGAGAAACTCCTTTTCTTCTTCGGTGCCTCCTTCCATCTCTGTGAAGAGGGAGAACATTCTGCTATTGATGGACACCTTGACCAGGCTCTCATCTTCTGCATACTTGTCCAGGTACTTATTGATCAGTTCGCCCTGAGCTGACAGCGCCAGCGTGGTCAACAGCAAGGCTGCAGTGAATATGATCTTTTTCGTGTTTCCTAAAATTTTCATCTCTCGTTTGTTTTTTGTTGTGATGGCCGCTCGCTGAATCACTACTGATCTGCAAGTGCCTTTTGTGCTTTGTTGATCTTGTCCAAGGACATCGAATACGCCTTCCCATCGTTAAGCTTGTCCAATCCGGAGGAGTACGCCTTACCTTCGTTGAGGTTCGATGACACCATCATCAAGGCATTGCGAGTGATCTCCAACGCTGCTTGCGGATCCTCGACCTCGAAGGGTTGCTTATTCTCGGCATCCTTCATCACTAGGAAGGCCACCATGACACCAACCGCGACCGAAGCGGCCACCGACCATCGAGCAACGGATGAGGGACGCTTCCAAACCCGATCAGCTGTTTGTTTTTTTTGATCAGACAGCGCTTGGAAGTAACGACCCTCAGGCGCTAGTGAAGGATGCTCCGCAAAATGTTGCTTGATTTCCCGCTCTTCTTCCAGGGAGGTCTCTCCTCGCCAGTACTTCTCGAGTAGCTCTTTCATGTCATGTGCCATACGTCTCTACTTTTTGCATGGATGATCGTACTGTGCCTCGTGCCCTATGTAGGGACACTTTTACTTCGCTCATGGTGATTTCCATCACTTGAGCGATCTCCTGGTAACTCATCTCCTCCACTTCTCTGAGGTGAAAGATCTGGCGTTGCTTTTCGGGCAATCTTGCCAGCACTCGTTGCAGCCACTGTTCCTGATCCTGATACAGGAGGTCAAAATCAGCGGTCTGACCATCAGACAAAGTGTAAGTATGCTCCAGTCCCTCGGTGTGTCGACTACCGCGAACGATATCCAAACAATGATTTTTGACGACGCGAAATGCCCACGCCTGGACATTGTCCACCTCGTCTAGCTGGTCTCGCTTCTTCCAGATCTTTACCAAGCAGTCCTGCACCGCATCCTTGGCGGCCTCAGGCTCTTTGAGTATGGAAAGTGCGAATCTGAACAGACTATCAGAGTGACTTAAGATCACGGTCTTATAGAGTTTGGATGACATTCGTGAGGATGACGAGGTAAGGCAATGAATGTTACAAACGAGGAAGAAATTTATCAATTTTTTGATAGGACCGCCGTTGACGCTACGGCTTAACACAAAGAAAATACCGACTCATCTCAAAAATCTCTGGATGGTACGGCAAACAAAATAATAGACCAGTAGTTGTGATATGTGAATATTGGAAAGTTGTCCCCACCCACATGTGGATAAAGTCAGTGTTATCCACGCTTGCCGGAAGCTAGAGCCGGGAAGTTGCAAGCAGGGAAAGCGTCATATCCGACTGTTAATTTAGGGTCTCATTATCAGTCAGATAACCAAAGTTCCATGTGACCAAGTGTGCTTCCATACCGCAATTAATCTTGTGGTAATGTTGGCCCATTTCCCGACGTAATCGCTGCTAGCAGTGGGCTTGGCATTAGCTATCCATTAAGAATTATTTATACATTACTAACAGAATTGAGAAAGAAAATTTTTTGAACCGCCAAGTTCTTTAGCTTTTTCATCCGCTTTATCAGATTAAATTAAAATTAACTGTGCACAAAAGCCTCAAAAGGCTATGATAAGCGGTGTGGATAAGTTAAACTTGAGTACCAGACAAATGCTATGGAATTTAATGACTTGAACCACTATGCTGTCGAGATCCAGGACCTCGCAGTGGAAGAACACGAACAGTACGCCGAAGTCGGACAGGCCATCCTAAAGAACCTACGGAGAGAGGCACGAAAAAACCTTCAGATGAACAAGAGAATCTCCACGGTGGTGAATCTCATGTATTGCCACCGCGCTCAAATCCGGAGCTTGCCTACAGACATTTAATCACAACCCTATGGAACGAGCCTACCCACGTGTAGGCTTTTTTTGACCCCTGTCGGGATAGAACGATTCAGCCGATCCAAGCACATCCTTCAATAGTTCTGGACGAGATAATAAACAATCCTGAGGCCGAATCCGACCAGAATAATGGCCACTATCTTATTGACCCTCCGAAACCACTTGGGATTGATGTTGTGCTTGTATCTGTTGGCAAAAGTCGCTTTGAGCACATCGGTGGTAAGAATCGTCAACAATAGCCCGGCAAAAAACTGATACTGCTGGCGACCGCTGTAGTCATAATTGACGGAAGCAAAGGATACCCAACTGACCCAAAAAAGGATGAGCAACGGGTTGAGCCCATTGAGCACAAGGCCTTTGATCCAATATTTGATCAAGTACTTGCCGTTCTCTTCTTCGAGCTCTTTGATCTTAGGGGGCGGTTTCATCCAGGTGTAAATCCCATACACAATCAGTGTGATGGCCCCGAAGACCCCGATCCAAAACTTAAAAGCGGGGCGTTCCAGCCAAGAGGACAAGCCAAGCAACATCAAAAGCACCAAAATGATATCACTGGTAGAGACGCCAAAGGCGAGAAAGATAGCCGGCTTGAGTCCGCGCTGAACGCTTGTCTGAAGCAAAGCAAAAAAAGCAGGGCCGATAAACACGAGAAACCAAAGACCGAAAAGAAGGCCGTGAAAGAAGGGGTGCATTTATACCTGCAAATATTTTTCCTGGCTAAGATAAGCTTTCCAGTCTTTCGCCTTTTCCTTTTTCAAGACCCTGGGAAACTTATTGCTCCCTCCTACTTTGCCTATCTGCTCCATGTACCGGAGAAAGACGCGCGTGGGCAATACATGGACCACGACCTCTTTCAATGCCGCGGATCGCTCCACACGGTAGTCGTCATTGATCTGCTTGAGGTGCTCGTCCAGTTGGAGGGTCAGCTGCTCATGATCGACCGGGTCATCCGTACCCAGGTACCAATGATGCGCAAAAAGACTGTCTTTGGGCTCTCCCAGAACGGTAAACTCCCGCACATCGATGTTCATTTCCTTAGACACTAGCTCCACTGCCTTGTTCATATTGTCCAATGACAAATGCTCCCCACAAAGGGAGAGAAACAGCTTCGTCCGACCAGTAATAACGATCTCACACTCCTCGATCGACACAAAACGAATGACATCGCCGATCAAATACCGCCAGCTGCCCGCATTGGTCGTGATGAGCACAGCGTACTCCTTGCCTTTCTTGACTTCATCGATCTTGAAGGTCTGAGGATTGGCGCGCATCTCGCCCTCTTCCGTAAAGTTGTGATGGTCGAAAGGAATGAACTCATAGAAGATCCCATTATTCAATACCAGGTGCATG
>JBCCXG010000529.1:0-4884 GCA_039191945.1 Bacteroidota bacterium | reverse complement strand
TGGTGGACAAAGCGTTTGGCTCCTCCTTCGCAGCATCCTCCGCGATCATATCCAGCCTCAACGCCGCCAACGATCAGCACAAGGCGGCGCAAGAGTGGGATCAGGTGATCTGGGACAAGCCTCATAGTTTGGCGTTTTCGATATTGAAGCCCGCCGGGACAGGGTTTATTGTGGAGAACAAGGGATTGTTTTTCTTCCTCACCTTTGGTCTAGCCATGATCGGGGGGCTGATGTACATCCTGCCCAATGTGATCCTACTGGGAGGTCCGGGCATCAAGAACAATCACATCTACCAGGAGAACTCGACGAGTCGTGGATGGATTGCGTATGTGACTTTCGGTTGGTTGATCGTTTTCTACATTCTGCTCTACTTCTTCCCGGACTACATCATTAGTTGGGTCTATCCTGTGGATCCCTTCAGTGTGGCATTGAGCGGAAACCTGGCCAGTCAATGGTTCCTCTATGGCACCATGTATACCAGTGTGATGCTCGTGATGGGCGTCAAAATGTACGTGAAGTACCGCCACAATATGTATCAGATCGTACGGACTACCTCGGTGTTGTTTTTTCAAGCGGCGTTTGCATTCACGATTCCTGAATTGCTGGTGCGGTTCAATATGCCGTACATGGACTTCAAGAATGCCTGGCCGCTGGACTACGACTTCTTCTTCGATTGGAATATCAGTGGATTGATTGCCAGTGGCGGCATCGGGATTTTCATGCTGGGATGGGGCATTGCATTGACATTGGTAGCGGTGCCGGTATTCGTTTACTTCTTTGGCAAGCGCTGGTACTGCTCCTGGGTGTGTGGTTGCGGCGGTCTAGCCGAGACCCTCGGGGACCCGTACCGACAGCACAGCGACAAGTCACTCGGTGCATGGAAGCTGGAAAGGTGGCTCATCCATGGGGTCATGGTTTTCGCGATCATCATGACGGGTGGTGCAGTGTACACTTACGCCACAGGAGCCTCAAGTGTATTTGGGATTGGTACCTACGACCTGCAGTCTTACTATGGCTTTTTGATCGGCTCGGTATTCGCAGGTGTGATCGGAACGGGCTTTTACCCAATTTTTGGTAATCGAGTTTGGTGCCGATTCGGCTGCCCTTTGGCCGCTTATCTGGGACTGGTCCAAAAGTTTAAGTCTCGATTCCGGATCACCACCAATGGTGGTCAATGCATCTCCTGCGGCAACTGCTCGACGTACTGCGAGCAAGGCATTGACGTGCGCTGGTACGCGCAGCGCGGTCAGAACATTGTGCGCTCCTCTTGTGTGGGATGTGGCATCTGCGCGGCGGTATGCCCCCGAGGCGTATTGAAGTTGGAGAATGGCCCGGATACCGGAGCCTCTCGCATGGAAGCGCCTCCCATTATCATCGGGCATGAGGGCATCAAGACGATGGCTTAAGTCAAGATCCTACTCAAAGTCGAATAGTCATATTGGGTTGGCAAATTCCAACCGGAGAACCTATCTTTCTAAACAAAGGGTGCACAGTCTCCCTTTTGTCCTTACAGAATAGAGAAAATGGGAAATCGTTTTATACCAGCGTGCCTAGCATTGGTGATTTGCTTGTCTTGTGCAACAGAGGAGCAGGAAGAAGAGGTTGTGGAAGAACCAATGATCCTCACAGAGGTGAAAGAGACCTCTATCAAAGACGATACGGAACTACTGAAAGGATTGAGCTACCTGGAAAGAAAATACCTCCCACTTTCTGAACTTTACGGAAAGTTTTTTCAAGACAGGATCCAGTTTCACATTCTGGAAGATCCGGATTTGACGCTTTATAAAACAAAGGTCAAAGAGCTAACCTTCTATCACATCGACAATGAACTGTCCAAAAAGAAGTTCATCATGGAAGGCGATATCTCTGGCGACCTCATGACCGTGCTGGGGAAATTTAAGTTGAAACCTTTGGACTCCCTGTCGCTCATCGTCGCCCAGAGCGAAACCATCATTCACAAGACAGCCGCTGGAAAGGCCATGAACGAAGGCATCACCAACTATGAGATGCGCTGGGAGAAGGATGATCGAACCATCAGATTTCGGGCCAGTCCTCAGACCGATGGGCAGATGGCCTACGTTTACTCCGAGGAAGTCCCCGACTATAAATTTCTACTGCAGTCTGTACAAACCGGCCTGAAAGTCTACGTCGATCCCGATATCATTGAAGAAAAGATGGAGCAAGAGGCGCAACAACAATCGAGCTCCTGAGCTGTTTCTATCTCCTAGACTATCAAAAAACCTGACCATGAAGATTATTGCCTTCGTGGCATTGGTGTGCTTACCAATGCTACTATTTGCTCAAGACCGAATTACCGGAGAACTTTTCGCCACACGTTCCGAAGTCATCGCCCAAAATGGAATGGTCGCTACCAGTCATCCACTGGCGACGCAGATAGGCCTTGACATCCTAAAAAAAGGGGGCAACGCCATAGATGCGGCCATAGCAGCCAATGCAGCGCTGGGTTTGATGGAACCCACTGGGTGCGGAATAGGAGGCGATCTCTTCGCTATCGTATGGGACGGCAAAACCAAGCAAATTTATGGCCTTAACGCCAGTGGGCGATCCCCCAAAGGGATGAGCCTGCAAACACTCGCGAGCAAAGGGCTAGAAAAGATACCTTCTTACGGGCCATTGCCCGTCAGCGTGCCGGGTGCGGTGGACGGCTGGTTCGAACTCCATGGAAAATTTGGGTCGATGGAGATGGAAGAAATCCTGGCCCCCGCAATTGACTATGCAGAGAAGGGATTCCCCCTTTCTGAGCTCATTGGCTGGTACTTCTCGAGGACTGTCGCGCGTTTTATGGAAGCGGGTTACCCCAATATTGAGGACACCTACGTCCGTGATGGGAAAATACCTAATGAAGGAGAGATCTTCCAGAACCCATATCTGGGTAATACCTATCGGCAGATCGCAAAGGGAGGCCGCAAGGCATTTTACGAGGGTGAAATTGCCGAAACCATCGCCACCTTTATCCAGGAGCAAGGAGGCTATTTGACGAAATCAGATTTTGCATCTCATAAATCCGAGTGGATCGACCCGGTCTCGGTCAACTACCGCGGCTATGACGTTTGGGAGTTGCCTCCAAATGGACAGGGCATTGCAGCATTGCAAATGCTGGCGATTTTAGAGGGATACGACTTTTCAGATGTGGATTTTGGCAGTACGGAGCACTTGCATCTCTTCACAGAAGCCAAGAAAATCGCTTTTGAAGACCGGGCAAAATACTATGCAGATATGGACTTCTTCGACGTACCAGTGGAGCGACTGATTAGTGAAGAATACGCCGCGCTCCGTCGCGAAGAAATAGGGGATCGCGCAGGGACGTACGATGCGGGGCAGATCAGCGCCGGAGAGACGATCTACATGACGGTCGCAGACAATGAAGGTACGATGATCAGTCTCATCCAGAGCAACTATCGTGGGATGGGTTCGGGCATGGCACCACCCAAGCTGGGCTTCATGCTGCAAAACCGAGGTGAACTATTCAGTCTGGTAGAGGGACAGGCCAATACCTACGAGCCTGGTAAGCGGCCTTTCCACACCATCATCCCGGCTTTCATTACGAAAGATGGTGAGCCTTTTGTCAGCTTTGGCGTCATGGGGGGAGATTTTCAGCCACAAGGGCACTCACAAATTGTGATGAATCTCGTAGACTTCGGCATGAACCTACAAGAAGCGGGTGATGCGCCCCGCTGGGACCACACTGGCTCTTCCAGCCCGACGGGGCAAGAAGCGAGTCGCGGCCAGGTCAGAATAGAATCCGGTATCTCCTACGAAACCATCCGTGGGCTGATGGACAAGGGGCACCGTGTGGGCTATACCCGCGGGTCATACGGAGGTTACCAAGCCATCATGTGGGACAGCGAAAACAAGGTCTATCGTGGGGCTTCGGAGAGCAGAAAAGATGGACAGGCGGCAGGCTACTAATTTTGATTTCGGCCCTGAGCCAGTCCTGTGCGGAATGTGCTAAAGATTAGCGTTCCCAAAAGTGCTATTTGGAGGATCAGATGTGGCCATACGGTGTCAATCTGATGGTGCGACAGGATGTCACTAAACAATTCTGGAGTCATTGCACTCAAGGGAGGATATACGGCCCAGCCTCCTCTTTCCAGCGTCGAAAAGGTGAGGTGCACAAAGACCAAAGCAAGAACGGCAGCGCTAATTGATATCCTGTTCACCCACCTGTCAGCAAAATCTCGCTTTGTTTGCAAATAGAGCATACTCCAATGGGCGCAAATCAGGTAGATCGCCGGAAGGACATAACTTGACCTCCCGTCGATCCTGTCATGAAAAAATGGCATACGGACAGCATACGGCTCGTTTTCGATCGCTGCCACTCCATAGAACAGTACGGGCACAATCAAGAGCGCAAGAAGTATCCATCCGATTTTGACACGGGTGTCTGTCATGGGCTTCAGGTCTTGTCGAAGAGTATTGACTTAAAAATAGCGGTTGCTAGATCCCCTTGAACTATTCGGTACAACCTTTGTCCTACTCAGCCCATGAACTTTTGGCCTATACAGGCTCCTCTCCCATCGCGATTCGGTTGCAGCGCATCAATTGTTCTTGCAACTCGTGCCCCTCGCTTTCCAAAGGGTCGATATTCTTCACCAAGACCCGGCGAAGCTCGTACAACTGTTCGCGGTCGTATTTCTTCGAACCTTTGCGAAGGCTGAGTCGATTGACCGCCTCCTGCTGGTCCTGCTTCGGATTGAGCCAGCCATTAAGTTCTGAGCACTGGTTACAAATGCCCTGTTTGTTGCTTGTCGGGAGTATGACCCGAACCGGAGCGCGCTGATGGTATAATAACCGACAATACATAAGTTTGTAGTCTGGACCACTATGTCCGAACATCGATGTCCAGAATCGTGGTGCTCGTGG
>JBCCXG010000528.1:0-4886 GCA_039191945.1 Bacteroidota bacterium | reverse complement strand
AGGGCAAGCTTCCGATCTTCTTGTATGAATTGGTCGTGCTTTCTGTTGTCGTAGTTGATCTCCCCCTTTCCTACACCGTCCATCAAGCAGATGAAAAACTCAATCGTATGCCGAACATGCTGCCCCACAGAGGATCCACTGAGCACGCCTATCGGCTTAGAGAAGTCTTCGTCTGTCAATTGGGTGAGTACGCTAGTAAGCTGATGAAGAAGCCCTCGGGCTGCTTGCTGGATGAGCATATTCTCTAAGTACTTTTAGATGGCACAAAAATAATCATATTATTGAGTCGCAAGGAGTTGGGTCCAATACCTGTCAGCGTCTGTCTTGAGGACCTCCTCGTCATCGTTCCATGAGGTGAGGGTATTATTTCCCCAGAAGTTGTAAAACAGATAGAGCCTATCGTCAATGATCTTATAGGTCTTAGGGTCGATCTTCACTTTGTCCCCACTCGCCCCCATGGCGTAGGCACACCAGCCTCCGTACGCTGGGATGTACTGCTCTGGACTTTGCGCGAAAGCTTGCTGGTTTTCGCGGTCAGCGAAGAAGTACGTAGCACCTTGATAATCAAATTGATGCGCTTTGGTGCCCTTGCGGGGACCTGAGTCTTCAAAATAGGAGACAGGGTCATATCCGCTGATGGCCAAGCCTCCTTTCAGGTTTTGGTGGCCGGCACTAGCTTGCAGGGAGAGCAAAAGAATAACTAAATATTTCATGCAGTTGAATACTCCTAATTTGCCATGGAAGATTCGAAATCTTGGTGTATTTGCACTAAGACTGTTCGGGAAATGACAGATTTGAGCTGATTTTCTTAGCTAGATCAAACTCAAAACCTCTCCCCCGTAGGAAATCCAGGGTTTTCTTTTGACGCTCTAGCGGCGACAGATGTGCACCAAGACCAGTAAACTTAGCCTTAGCAACGTGGCGAGCTACCGCCTCATATTCTACAGGGTCTAACAGGGTCATGGCTTGCGCTACGGTCTCCTCGGCTATGCCAATGCCTCGTAGTTGGTAGGCGATTTTGATCTTACCCCACTTATTGAATCGGAACTTGTCGGATACATAGGCGCGCGTAAACCGATCCACATCTACGAAGCCCTCACGTTGCAGTTTGGTTAGGAGTTCATCAGCTTCCTCTGCCGTAGCCCCATAATGGAGGAGCTTCTGATGGATTTGGCTTGGGGCTTTCTCTTGCCTCGCGCAGAGCCGACAAGCTTTTAGAAAAATTTGCTGTACGACCTTGTCTCGGGACACTACTCCTTTATGTATCCCTTCCTTTTGAGGACGGTCTCCAGGAACCGGATTTCGTTTTCGCTGTTGAAGATGCGAAAAGGCAGGTGGATGATTTGAGCCTTACTTACGAATAAGGTAAAGCTGTCCTTTCCCTTTTTCGCCCGCTTGATTTGGTCCCATTTCATCGGCATCCCCTGCTTCGTGTTCAGTTTGATCAGGATCTGCTGGCTGGTAATCTCATAGGCCAACTTTTGGAACAGCACTTTGCCTTGCTCTAGTTGTGTCACACCTGCAAATTGGATCAACCAAAAAAGCAAATAAAGCACTAGCGCAATCGTGGCGCCAATGATCCACCACCAGTTGGGAATGATGAAATAACCAGCACAAATGGCAAGGTAGATGAGGCCCACCCACCACTGCTGCTTCAGCACTCCGGCGAGTGATGTTTTGATGTACACACTTGTAGGCAGCTGGTACTTTTTTGTTTTGATTATCATATTGACTCCTATATCGCCTTTAAACTCATATCCAAACTTTGGTAGGAGTGCGTTAGAGCGCCTACAGAAATGTAGTCTACACCGGTTTCGGCTATTTCTCGAATATTCTTCTCGGTGATCCCTCCTGAGGCCTCTGTCTCCGCTTGCCCATCGATCATGATCAAGGCTTGCCGGATATCGGATGGCAGCATGTTGTCCAACATGATCCGCCTGACGCCCCCTACGTCCAAAACTGCCGCAAGTTCATCCAAATTTCTGACTTCTATCTCTATGTCGAGGGACAAATTCTCTGCCTGCAGGTATTTCTTCGTTGAGAGAATGGCCGCCTTCACACCTCCGGCATAGTCGATATGATTGTCCTTCAGCATCACCATGTCGAAGAGCCCAAACCGATGATTCACTCCACCTCCGATCGCAACGGCCCACTTTTCCATCAAGCGAAAATTAGGGGTGGTTTTTCGGGTATCGAGCAGCTTAGCGCGGGTCCCCTCGATGAGACTTGTCATATGGGCGGTGTAGGTCGCTATCCCACTCATCCGTTGTAGACAGTTGAGCACGAGGCGTTCGGCTTTCAAAATGGCGCGGGCATTTCCCTTGAGTCGGAATCCAATTTCTTCGTTGCTCACACGATCTCCGTCCTGCTTGAGGAACTCGATTTCGTAGTCATCGACGACCTTTTGGAAGATAAAATCCGACAACTCCAGTCCTGCGATGACGCCCTCATCCTTGATGAGCAGATGCGCTTCTTTGGTGGCTCCTTTCGGGACTGCACCCAATGAAGAATGGTCTCCGTCGCCCACGTCCTCCTGGAGAGCGGCATGGACGAATTCCATCAGCTTTTCAGCTGAAACGTAAGAAGGGGTCATTTGATTTTTGGCAATAAGTAGCTATTCCTCGGTCAGCGTGATGGTATCCAACAGGAAGCCATCCGTCTGTTGTTTCAACAACAAAACTACCCGAAAAGCACCATTATTAACGACGTATTTGCCGATGCAATATTTCAATCCCTCCGAGGAGGAGCCCTGGTGAATGTAATTGAAGTCTTCTGGGGGGTTGTTCAGGAAAAATGTCCGAAGCTTTTCCTCTGCCTCTGCTTTTCTGTAAGTGGCGGTCTCCCCATTCATCTTCAATATCACGCTGCTTCCGCAAAATTTTACAAGCTCTCTTGCTGAGCCGTTTCGCAGGGATACACCAATATCTTCTATGTCTCGGTCCTGCGCTATGGTAAAATGCGAAGCTACTATGAACAGGAGCGTGGCGGCTATTCTTTTCATGCTGACTGTGGCGGTCTCAAAATTAATACCAAAAGTTAGCCATTCTCCGAGTATAAAGCGTCAGAACGCGAGAAAACCTGGGCGTGTGGCGGTTATCTTTGCGGCAAATTCAACGAATAAGATCATTTAGTCCCCGACAGAACCGGACCCATCCCATGAATAAAAAAGTAATCCTAATGATCCTCGATGGCTGGGGAATAGCCAAAGACAAAACGGTCTCCGCGATCGACAAGGCTCTGACACCCTTCATTGATCGGGTGTCCGTCGAGTATCCTACCAGTCACTTGGAGGCCTCGGGCTTGGCCGTGGGTCTTCCTGAGGGACAAATGGGCAACTCAGAAGTTGGGCATATGAACCTGGGTGCAGGCCGAGTGGTCTATCAAGACCTGGTCAAGATCAACAACGCCGTGAAAGAAGAGACGCTCATGGATCGAACAGTACTGCAAGAGGCCTTTGCCCACGCCAAGGCCAATGACAAACCATTGCACTTGATGGGACTCGTGTCTGACGGTGGTGTGCACTCCCACATCAACCACCTGAAGGGACTGTTGACGGAGGCGCACAAGGCCGGACTCCCTGAGGTATACGTCCATGCTTTCACTGACGGGCGCGATACAGATCCGAAAGGGGGGCTGCGTTATGTCGAGGACCTCCAGTCTCATATGGCCAATACTACCGGAAAGATTGCCACTATCACCGGGCGCTACTTCGCGATGGACCGAGACAAAAGGTGGCCCCGCGTCAAGAAGGCCTATGACGCCCTGGTCAAGGGGACGGGTACCGGCGTAGATAATGTGTTGGACGGGATCAAAGCTTCCTATGAGGCGGGTGTAACGGACGAATTCGTCGAACCGATCATTCAAATGGCGGACGGCGAGCCCCTGGCGACTATTAATACTGGGGACGTCGTGATGTGTTTTAATTTCCGTACGGACCGTGGCCGACAAATCACGGAAGCGCTGACCCAGCGAGACTTTCCAGAAGAGGGCATGGCTAAGCTGGATTTATACTATTTGACCATGACCAATTATGACGATTCATTCGAAGGGGTGAAGGTCGTGTTTGGCAAAGACAATCTGACTCAGACGCTCGGCGAAACATTGGCAGACCAGGGCAAAAAGCAGATTCGAATTGCGGAAACGGAAAAGTATCCTCATGTCACATTCTTCTTTTCTGGGGGGAGAGAGGCGGAGTTTGAGGGTGAAAAGCGCATATTGTGTCCCTCGCCCAAAGTGGCAACTTATGATTTGGCCCCGGAGATGAGTGCGGGGGACATTCGCGATAGCATCATACCCGAGTTAGTAAAAGGCGAGACGGACTTCGTTTGCCTAAACTTTGCCAATCCCGACATGGTGGGTCATACGGGTGTGTTTGAGGCGGCGGTCAAGGCCTGCGAGACGGTTGATGGTTGTGCGGAAGCTGTAGTGACCACGGCTTTGGAGCATGGCTACTCGACGATCATCATTGCTGACCACGGCAACTCCGACATCATGATCAATTCGGACGGATCTCCGCACACCGCGCACACGACGAATCTGGTGCCCTTTATCCTAGTGGATGACTCCGGGGATATCAAGGCACTCAAACCCGGTAAGTTGGGTGACCTGGCGCCGACCATCTTGACTTTGATGGGGTTGAACATTCCGGAGGAGATGACCGGAGATGTATTGGTCTGATGAATAAGCGGTCGATATTGTGGGTAGTCCTATTGCTTGCAGTCGCGGTAACGGCTTGTTTTGAAGGTCCATCAAGCAATACGAATGCTGACTATCTAAATCTGGACTCCCTGCTGCAGGACCAGATCAGATCCCTGAGCGAAACCTCGGTTGAACTTGTAAAGGAGGTGACCCTTGCGGACTCCACGCAGATCCGATTATTTTCGGCT
>JBCCXG010000527.1:0-4904 GCA_039191945.1 Bacteroidota bacterium | reverse complement strand
GTACATCTGCACTTCAACAAGTAGCTATGGGTCGACTGACTTATGCCTATGTTACGGACGACTTATAGGCATGTGACGAGTGAGTTGTAGGCATAGGAATGAGCTCACAACTGCACGATGCTCTTTGATGGGCGCCACAAGCTGTGTCGAAGGATAAATGTAGCAGGATTTGGCATCCTTTTTAGCGGCGGGGTCTACCGTAGGATTGGATCACAGATCGAGCATGGTTCAGATGTTTGTGCCTCGCCAACCTCCACATAGGACCAACCGTGTCGTATGTTGTAGCATTTTATATTTATCGTCATGAATATTTCTATCTACCTACCCGATAGTCTCGAGAAGCGCCTGCAGGAGTATTTGGAAAAGAAAGGGATCAATCGCAACATGGCGATTCGTCAAGCATTGGAGACCATGCTGGAACAAGAGCAGCCGCGGAAATGGGGTAATTGGATTAATGAACTCGAGTCAGACCCTGCTTTCGAACCTTTTGAGAGCTATAGGTCCGACCTAAAAGACCCTGACACTAACCCCTTTGGTTAAATGGCATTTTTACTGGATACCAGCACGGTAAGCGACATCATCAATGCCCGAAGTCATTCCGTAGCACGAAGCTAGTCGGGCAACAGGAAGCTGATGCTGCAGCAAAAATAAGGTCTTATTTACACTCGGTAGGGCAACCTATAGGCGCCTATGACCTATTAATTGCGGCCACTGCGCAAACGGGAGGTTTTATAATGGTCACCGCAAACGAAAGGGAATTCAGACGCATAGAAGGTCTTGAGGTTGAAAATTGGAGAGGACCTATCGATTGAAATAAGGCGCAGCCCCAAAGGCACTCTGTGGTAAGTTGGGTGCCTCCTGAGCTGGGAGTTTCGCCACCAGCTCCCTGATAATCAATTCATTTTCAGAGCCCGCGACATTTCTCCATTCGTTTGGATCCTCGGCAAGGTGGTACAACTCTTGAGCACCATTATCATATTGGATCAAGTGCCACTCCGGACTGTAAACAGAGTGATTGCCCGGACCGAAAGTGGTGATGGCTGCGTTGTTGATTGTGGACTTCTCGCCCGTCAAGATGGGCGCCACCGACTGACCCTGCAAGTGATCTGGCACCTCCTCCCCGCACCAGTCGGCCAAGGTGGGATAGATATCCAACAAGGAGGCGGGCTCCATAGTACTACCAGCCTCGATCCCCGGACCCGCCCAGATCATCGGGATCTGTTTCGATCGTCGCCACAAGGTGCCTTTCTGGAAGAGCCCCTTCTCTCCCACATGATAGCCATGGTCCGAAGCCAATACAATGATCGTATTGTCTGCATAGAGGCTGCGCTCCAGTGCATCGAGCAGTCGACCGATCTGATGGTCCACAAAATGTACACTGGCCAGGTAGGCTTGCACGGCCTCGCGCCAACGGTCTTCCTCCAACATCCAATCCATCTCCGGCATCATCGGCCAATAAGTCATTTCCTTGGCCACGGGAGGCAGGTCCTCCCAATCCTTACTGTCGTAAGGGGGTAGAGCAACCTGGTCCAAGGGAAAAGCGTCGAACCACTTCTGCGGTACGTACCAGGGCACATGAGGGCGCATAAATCCCGCCGCCAAGAGGAACGGACTTTCATGGTTTTCCTCCAGTCGCCCAATGGCCCAGTCGGCGATGCGATGATCGAAAGTGAGGGTATCGTGTGACGGGAATACCCCCCAATCAGTAGAAGTACCCCTCGGCTTGTCAAACCACTCGGGGTCGTAATTAAAGCGCTCCTCCGGTCTTGGCCCAAAATTGGAGAGCCCTCCGTACTCATCAAAGACGCCCGCCCGATCCCCATTGTGAAAGATCTTCCCGACCGCCAGGGTCCGGTAGCCCTGCTGCTGAAAGTAATATGGTAGCAAGGTGATTTGCTCTTGCTCCGTGTGGGGAACCAACTCTGTGTCCTGGATGTGGAAGTAGATGCCTGTACTGGAGGGCAGCAGCCCTGTCAGCATCGAGGCCCTCGATGGGCCACATAGCGGCGAATTGGTGTGGGCATTATGAAAGGCCATCCCTCGGGCGGCCAACCGATCGATGTTGGGGGTGAGCGTCTGAGGATGCCCCTTGAGGTAACCCACCCAGCTATTGAGGTCGTCGACCATGATCCATAAGACATTGGGTGGCGCAGACGTAGGTCTCGTATCACAGGAGATGATGAGCAGCAGACAGTACAGCCAGATAAGTTTGTTCATAGATCGGGTAGCGTACAGTTGTAAGATACGGTTATCTTCAGGGTTGAGCGTTGTCGACATCCGCGCATTGCTTTTGTGAGGCAAAGCCTATTGATAATTGGTGGGGACACAAATCGTGGAAGAGGCTGCATTGAATAAAATCTTATTGGTTTGTGAGGACACAAACCAGGGGGGGACAAATGCAAAACTCCCTCAACTCAAAATAGCACCAGCTCGCGGAGAGCCAGCCTACCCACCGACAAAGACAGGGTACAGCGGATGGCCCGGCCGTGACGAGAGAGGAAATCGAAGATCAATACTTGGTGCCAGGGGGCCCAACTTTGGCGGCGATTCGCGATGCAAACAGGAGTAACAACCGTACATCCATTTCACGGTCTTGATCGGCGAGTGTACCTTAATGAAGGAAAGCACAACAACATGACCCAAACGCTTAGGACAGTACTGCTGTGGCTGGCTGTGCCATTGATTACCTCTCCTGTTGTAGGGCAGTCCCTTTTCCAGCTGCGGTCTCCGCAAGAGACGGGCGTAGATTTCGTCAACGAGATCACAGAGGACGCCAAGCGCAACATCATCCGGTACCAGGGATATTATGACGGCGGCGGTGTGGCGCTGGCAGACTTCAACAACGATGGGCTGCTGGATCTTTTCTTCACGGGCAATAGCAGTCCTAATCGGCTATATGTGAACCGCGGCAACCTGCGCTTTGAGGAGGTCACAGCCTCCTCGGGTCTGCGCGAAACAGGACCGGGATGGTTCACCGGTGTGTCACTGGTCGACGTCAATCAGGACGGCTGGATGGACCTTTATGTCTGCAAGTCAGGTCTCTTCGACGAAAGCAATCGGCGCAACAAGCTGTACGTCAACAACGGGGATCTGACTTTTACTGAGCAAGCTGCTGACTACGGCCTGGACCATGCGGGCTACTCAACACAGGCGGTATTTTTTGACTACGACCGCGACAATGACCTGGATGTGTACCTTACGAACTACGGCAAACCGGACCCCTCTCAGGTGTTGACAAGTGCGCCGCAAATGCGCAGGCAACGAGATCCTCATGGAGGAGATAAGCTGCTCGAAAATGTGGATGGGCGGTACCAGGATGTATCACAGCAAGCCGGCATCTATGAACACACCTGGGGATTTGCGCACTCGGCGGGCGTGGGGGACTTCAATCGCGATGGCTGGCCCGACCTCTTCGTGAGTAACGATTTTACCGAACATGACTTTGTGTACCTCAATAACCAACAGGGCGGCTTTGAGGAGCGTGGAGCCTCAGTGCTGAGACACATGTCCAACTTCTCGATGGGCAATGACGTCGCCGACTTCAACAATGACGGCTTGCCTGATCTTGTAGTCGTAGATATGGTGGCCGAAGACAACAAGCGCCTAAAAGAAAACATGAGCGGCATGCAACGCGATGAGTTTCAGCGCTTCCTTGACTTGGGCTATCACTATCAGTACATGTTTAATATGCTCCACCTCAATACGGGCGCTGGTGAATTCAGCGACATTGCGCACCTGGCTGGTATCTCGAATACAGACTGGAGCTGGGCACCGCTCTTCGCGGACTTCGACAATGACGGCTGGAAAGACCTCTATATCACCAATGGACTGAGACGCGATGCGCGGAATCAGGATGCCCGGTACGTGTTTGTCGACCTGGTAAACCAAGCAGAGCAAGCGGGACGTACGGCACTCACGGAGGCGGAATGGATGAAGGCCCTGGACGCTATGCCCTCGGAAAAACTCACGAACTACGTGTACCGAAATGTTAACGGCTTGCGCTTTGAGAACCGTGTCGAAGCGTGGGGGCTTGATGTAGCATCCTTTTCCAATGGTGCCGCCTATGGCGACCTCGACAATGATGGCGACCTGGACCTGGTGGTCAACAATATCAACGACCCCGCCTTCGTATATGAAAATGTCGGCGGAGCTGGAAAAAACTACCTGAAAGTGGCCTTGCAGGGACCAGCCGGCAACCGCCATGGTCTGGGTGCGGAGGTCTCCATTTGGGCTCGGGGTGAGCAGCAACTGATGATTAACCAATGGACCCGCGGCTATCGTTCAGCCATGGCTGGGGCCTTGCATTTCGGGTTAGGTGATGCGGGCACGGTTGATTCGGTCCAAGTAAAGTGGCCCGACGGAAGGGTAACACTCGCCGAGCGTATTCCTGCCAATTCCACACTTGTTGTGGAATACACGCCAGCAACCGTCTCCCCGCGATCAAAAGCTATCCCTAAGCCCTTCTCGTCCGTCGACAATATCGCGCAGCCGGCCTATCGTCATTCGGAAAACCTGTTCGATGACTTTAATCGGGAAGTGCTACTCCCTCACACCCTATCGGCTTTGGGCCCATTTTCGGCAGTCGGTGATGTAAACGGCGATGGTTTAGAAGACTTCTACATTGGGGGAGCGATGGGACGCGCCGGCAGCCTATACCTACAGCAAGCCAATGCCACCTTTCAAATCAAGTACCTAGCGGCATTTAACCGGGACGCGGGCTTCGAGGACATGGGCAGTCACTTCTTCGACTGCGATCAGGATGGGGACTTGGACCTGTACGTCGTCAGTGGGGGTAACGAGCAAGCGCTGGGTGATGGAAAATACCAGGACCGGCTCTACCTCAACGATGGGAGTGGTTCCTATTCACATTCTGACGGGCTCACGGAAATGGACTTCAGCGGCTC
>JBCCXG010000526.1:0-4920 GCA_039191945.1 Bacteroidota bacterium | reverse complement strand
GTTTTCCAGATCCTGATCTCACTGGCGTAGAACTTACCCTCTGTGTTGCTATTGTAGGATTCGCTGCCGATGTAACAGTTATTATCCCCATCTTTTGAGACGGGAAACAACGAGCTGATGGCCCCGTCGTCAGTAGTAAGCGTCCAGGCAAAAAGAAGTGTCCCATCGATATACAGACGAACACCGCCACTGCCGTTTGACGAGAAGGCGATATGATGCCAGCTTTGTAATAGATCCGGTCCAGCCGAGCCGTTGCGGTTGTAGTCGAGGGTCCAGGAAGTCTCTCCTACTCCAATTCCTTTTACCTCAATCTTCCATGGTCCGTCCGTTTTGTTTTGATCCCCACGGTAGTGTAAGGATACTCTTGCATCCCCATTTCGAAATCGGAAGAAGTTGAAGTTGTTATTGTTGTTCGCTTCCAGGTAAATCCACGATTCTACGGTGAAGGCCGTCCCTTCAATCCCCAGGCCAGCACCTCGGCCATCGTGGTTGACGAAGATTCCTCGACCGTTTGACGAGGTAAGGTCCATGTAACCGTCTCGCGTTTGAGCATGTGTGGTGTTAGAAAAAAGAAGGAAAGCGAAAAGAATAAAAAGCAGACTCCCCTGGCTTAGGCTGTAGTTAGGGCGATGATTCATAAGTATTTTGAGTATGTCAACTGGTACAGGTTCAGGCAAGCTGAGAAGCATTGCCTGATGTATTCAATCTCTACCCTTCAAGCAGTTCCCACAACTAACCTAGTGTGCAATGCTCACCAAGAAGCGTGAGATTTACAGAATCTTGGTGGGGTACAAAGAGGGAACATGCTGAAAATTACCGGGAACTGCGGGACGTTGTGGAAGTCTAGCGAAGCAAGTGTTAAACAAATAGCCGGTCATCTCTACTATCCTCAAGCGTGACTCAAATCGACTCCAGGAATTTATAGATGTCCTCTTTCGGAGGAAGTCCTAGTTTTTTCCTGAGGCGCTTTCTGGCCACCTTCGCCGACTCCACAGTGATTTTGCGCCGTTGAGCGATTTCCTTTGTAGTCATTTTCGCCCGAAACATGAGACACATTTCCTCCTCTCCTCTGGTCAATGTGGGAAATCTCCTGCGAAGAGATTGAACAAACTGCTCATTGGAATTGGCAATCGTCTGCTGCAACACCTCCTGTCGTTCCGAGACGTGGTGATGTTGCTGGATTTCATGGATCAATTCATCAGCCTTCTTCCGCTCCGGATCACCTAAATTCGGCCTAACCTTTTTGAGCGTATCCGCCACTTTGAGGTCCAAGACCTTCTTCTCATCGCTGATGACACTTAGTTCGGATAGTTGCTTTGACAAGGCCTTATGTCTCGCCTGGATCGCCTGGGCACTGGAGTTCACATAAGCGGCGTAGCATACGATGAACAGGCTGACTCCATAAGACTGCCAGTATGCTCCATATACAATCATATTGGCCACCAGCACGTCATGGCCAAAGGCGATGATCACAGCCAGCAGACCAAGGACCAATAGGCCCACTTTTGGGTACTTCGTCCGGTGTCGGATTCCCAGGTAAACGGCATAGCCCAAAAGCCAAAGGGACAGCGGCTGAGCGATCAGTGAAATGTAGGAGTTGAGCCAAACGGGTGTGATCGGGATGGCCAAAGCCAATCCAATAAAGATGTACTCTAAAGCCTTGGTCATGGTAAGGTTCGCATCCTGATCAAACAAGTAGGAGATAAAGCGTGCGGCCAGCCCCAAGGACAACCATAGCCCGGAGTGGCGCATGATCTCGAACAACCAATAAGGTGCGTCTGGCCAAAGCAGCTTTAAGATCACCTCATCTACCGCCAACTGTCTGATCACACTCAGCATAGCAAGCAATGCGAGGTACAAGTGCATCTTATAGTCTCGGTCCAGCCAATAGTAATTGAAGCCAAATAGCGCAATGACCAGGACAATAGTGATGACCACCATCTCAGGGATAAGCGCTGATTGCCGCTCTTCGAACATCCGGCCGAGAATGCCTAGTCGAGGCGCAGCCAATAATCCACCCCTTCTTTGGGAAAAGTTGGCCACCTCGATGAAGATTTCCATCTCCTCCAACCCTGGAGTAAGTGGTATGAGTTGGTTCTTCATATCGGGCGCATAAGGCTCGTCAAACCCAGTCTGACCCACTCGCCAAACCTCTTCACCGTTGACGATCAACCGATAACTACAAAAAGCCCGATACGGAATCCGCAAGCCCAATTGCTGATGCTGGATGCCAATCAGCTGTAAGTAGTAAACCGCTTTTCCAAAAGCCCGTTGGCCTAAACTATCGTCGAGGCTGTTCCAACTCCTTGCCATCTCATACCCAAGACCCTCGTGAGCCTGCAAAGACGGATGGTAGAACGTGTCCCAATAGAGAAGCCAGTTCCCATTGAGGTCCACAGACTTCCCATCCCAGTCCGACAAATCCAGGACCGCATCCTGTACCTCGACTCGATTCCTCTCGCATCCCAAGAGACCAATGGCAAGTACTATTCCTGCTGTAGCTGTTCTTATTCCTTTCAACTTCACACTCAACATTCGTCTTGCAACGAAGATGTAAAGGACGTGTAAGTACCGGATTTTCTGCACACCCAAACCAAGAATTATTATTGAGACAAAAAGGATTGTATTCCAATGACTTCATGGAGATGCACGGGTTCATCTCGTGTATCCTGAAAGTCGGCCCATAGAACGACATCGAGGAGACACTGAGCAGAAGATCATCTTCTATACAACTTCCTGACAATTAGTGTTCATGGATTACTCCAATCGGGCGGGCAGGCCAGTATTCAAAAATGCCAACCGAGTTTGACCGATACCTCAGGCAGTAACAAAGCCGGCTCAAATATCAATTCGTCAACCGGCACCTGACTGTCCCCCGCAATTCTTAAATGCACCGCGGCCCAGGGATTTAGATAGAAATTCTTGTAGAATTTCCAGGCGTACCCACTTCCCACTGTGAAGATGTAATTCTCATATTCCGCTGTTTCCAACTCGGCATCTGTTTGTATCTCTGCGTCCCAGTATTCGAGCCCGGTTCCTACCCACCATCCGTCGAATCCGGGTTTGAAGAAGTATTCGGTGATCAGCGCATAGACGTACATATCATTATTCGTAAAACCATCGTCAAGGACGAATTCCGGTGTCGTGATCTTGGTGATGACAGCCCTGTATCTCATTTGATTTCTGCCATACCAGATAGATCCATAAAAACCGCCCACGATGTATGGAAGGGCATCCAATTCAAAACCTATGGTCTCGTGCCGGGGCTCAGGTGTTTGCGCATTAGTCAGATGACATGCCACCAGTACTAATATTAAAAAAAATGATTTCATGACTTGTGCTTTTTGGGTGCCAAGAATGTAATGCACGCACAAGTTCCTAGCAATGATCGCCGTCACCTGAAGGTATGATCGTCGCCCGCTTTTTCTTAAATCTGAAGATTGCCGCAGGAGGAAGGCTTTCGACGGAACGATGCGGCACCCATGATTGCTCAGTATCGATGTCGACGTCACGCTTCAAAATCAATGAGGGAATTTGTCGAAAGTCCGGAAGCGACCCAGCCCGTTCGAGTCGGATCGAAAAAAGCCTGGTCTGGTGCGGATCCGCTGCAATAGTTCATCACCTGGGGTCTGAAAACTAGATAAACGACGACCAGTTGGACCACCAGACTAAATCCTATCGAACCATAGGTCAGTGCGGGCGTTCCCATCATCCCATTTGGGACCAGCGGATCGGTCCACTGGGCCATCAGACCATGCACGTAGTCGAAGGCACCCATGGCATTGTAGGCGACCAGCGCACCCCATACCTTCAATCCTCTTTGCTTGATCGTCAAATAGATCATCAATGGCGCGATCAGCCCCAAGACGGTGTCGCTGATCCAGGGGGCAAACCAAGCATCGGGATTGGCGCCGCCGTTCTCTCCAACCGATTAGAGCAAATGGTCGCGCTCGGCATCTTCGAAAAGCGGGAGAACGCGAACAAGAGATCGAAGATTGATTACTTACTCACGGAGCGCGGTCGCGCATTGCAACCTGTCGTCATCGCCATCGGCAACTAGGGATTTGACAATATTGACCGGGTGAACGACTCGGCGGGGTATTTTGAGGTCAATTCGTAGATGTCTCAACCGACCCGGTCACCCCATTGATTCAAAAATCAATCCAGCAGCTTTGCCTTCAGGAAGTCTACCTTACTCGGAAAGACACCCTCGGTCCCAGGATACTGCAGGTGGGCTTCAACGCCGATCGCTTTCATTTTTTCCTGGAGCTTAATTCCAAACATTACATGGTGAATCTGCCATCCCCTGACCCTTTTAGGATCGGATGGAATTGCCTCATCCGGTGGCATCCCATAGCGCATAAATATGGGTGGATCATCAGAGGTGATGATGGACAAAGCAGATATGTCCTCAACCGCTTGGCCAATTTCCTCGTCAGTCATCATCCCGTACAATTGCTCCCTCGTGTAGTGCAACTTGTTAAAACCTGGGATCCACTCCTTCCACCACCCGATGTCCATGGTCGTCTGGCCTCCCCGACTTGCCACACACGATAGGCGAGACGATTCTCTCTCCACGGGATCTTCGGCATCGGGATCCGCCATATCGTCGCTGAAAGCCAGCCACATGCTCAGTTGCGCCCCAGCAGAGCCGCCAAAAGCAGCGATTTTGTCTTTATCAATCATCCACTCTGTAGCTTTCGATCTGACGAATTGCAAGGCTCGCAATGCATCCCAATGGGCAGCAGGCAAAGGCGCATCTGCAAGGAAGCGATAGTTGATGGAAGCCACGGCAATACCTGAGGCTAACAGTTCCTTAAGCTCCAAAGCATTGATCCTTTCTTTGCTACCGCTTACAAAACCTCCTCCATGTATGTAGAGGGCGAGAGGCGTGACTTTGGTCGTATCAGAAAACCAAAC
>JBCCXG010000525.1:0-4926 GCA_039191945.1 Bacteroidota bacterium | reverse complement strand
CCGGCTTTACACCTCCTTGGGCCGGTAGTCCCCAAGGCCCGCTGGTCCAGCCTGGTACGTATAGTGCCCAATTGTACCTCTACCACCAAGGCCGCCTCAAGGCCCAGGGAATCCCACAAAGGTTTGAGGTGAAACCTGTCCCCAACCTATCGCAAGGTTCGGAGCCCGAGCAAGTCAGTGCAATTCAGCGGCAGACCAGCGAACTGTACCGACAGATTAGCGTGTCTGATAAACTAATGGGCGAAGCTTCTGAGAGGATTCGTTACCTACGAGCCGCCCTGACCGAGACCGCAGCTGCTACTCCAGAGCTCTTTGCCCAACTCGACACGCTGAGCACCCAACTTGCGGCGCTGCGGAGAACATTGAATGGCGATCGCGCTCGGGCGCAGCTCAATGAATCCAGCACACCGTCGATCAGTGGAAGGGTGGGTATGGTGATTTATGGGCACTGGAGTACCCGACAAAACCCGACGGCCACGCAGCGACAAAATATTGAGATTGCGGATGAGGCGATGAAGCAGTTCAAAGCAGACCTCGCACAGTACCTCTCCGAATTGGCGGCCTATGAGCAAAAACTGGATGATGCTGGGGCGCCATGGACACGAGGACGGAGGTAAGGAGCTTTCACCTGACCCGATTGGATTGCTTTTGATGCCTCGGATTATGCCATGTTATTGGCGGAGTTGATTCAACCGCCGTAAAACTCCTTCAAGGCATTTTTGATCGCGGACTGGTATTTCGGCTCTATTTCCAGGTCCAGGTAGCCTTCCGCCATCATGATCCTCATTTTGTCAATGCTCCCTTTTTGCATCGTTTGTGCAGTGGTCTTAGAAAACGAATAGCGAACATCGATCCCTTTATCATTGCGATAAGATACCACCTTATATGTCCCACATCCGCGACACGCTTTGACCGGTTGTTGAACAGGTAACTTGACGAAGTCATTTCCCACTTTCAAATACAGAATCTGATGCTCGTTGATGTTCGTCAAGTCGGGATGGACGACCTTGAGGTTGAGTATGCCGACTCCTCGGTTTTCAATGATCCGAAAGTAAATCGCTTCACTGGACTCCTCCTTTAGGGTATTCCAGGTAGCTCCAACCTGACCGTGAGATGCCGAGAGGAATAGCAAGGCTCCCATGAGACTTAATAATGTCCTTTTCATGCTGTGTTGCTTAAGAGTGAGGTTTTTTAGTGTATACCGGTTTCAATGATATAGAATAGCAACGCACCAATAAAGAAGATATTATCCCTAAGCGCCTTCTTGCCACTTACTCCATTGGCAGATGACTGTCAGCTACCAATTTTTGGACACAGATCATGCGGCAGAATGAACCAATCAACGGGCAATCGACTTTTTACGGTCTAACCTTCTGAAAAACATGAGTAATACGCTATTCGAGCCTTACACCTTGGGCAACCTCACCCTGAAAAACAAAGTGGTCATGTCACCCATGACCAGATGCCGATCCACCGCAGCGCATGTACCTCACACAGAGCTAATGGGAGAATACTATCAGCAACGGGCCAATGCCGGCCTCATTATTACAGAAGGCACAGCACCCTCTGCGAACGGCGTAGGTTATGCCCGAATCCCGGGGCTGTACAATGCAGCACAAGTGGAGGCATGGAAGACGGTTACCGATCGTGTCCATGCGGAAGGAGCCAAGATTTTTGCTCAGCTCATGCATACTGGACGGGTAAGCCATTTGCTCAATATGCCGTCCGATGCAGAAATCGTCGGACCGTCAGCCGTTGCGGCGCAGAGCACCCAAATGTATACGGATCAAGAAGGCAATCAAAAAGTACCGGTCCCTCGCGCGATGACCACTGCGGATATCGAACAGGCGATCCAAGAGTTCGTCTCAGCGGCAAAAAATGCCATCGCCGCAGGTTTTGACGGGGTCGAACTACACGCGGCCAATGGGTATCTCTTAGAGCAGTTTCTCAACCCACACGCCAATCATCGAACGGATGAGTACGGAGGTTCAAAGGAAAACAGAGCACGCTTCGTCTTGGAAATAGCAAAGCACGTGACCGAGGCCATAGGATCGGAACGTACGGGCATTCGGTTGAGCCCTGGAGGTGCCTTCAATGACGTGCTACCTTTTGATGACCAACACGAGTCATTCGTCTACTTGGCCGAAGAGCTAAAAGGCCTAGATCTGGTGTATGTACACCTGGTCGATCACAGTGCCATGGGAGCACCCGCGGTGGACATCGAAACCAAGAAAGCGATACGCGATGCCTTCGGCGGAACGATCATCGTCTCTGGTGGATATAATCGGGACAGGGCCACGCAGGACCTCGATGACGGATTAGGTCATTTGGTGGCTTTTGGCCGGCCCTTCATCGCCAACCCAGACCTGGTCTCGAGGATGAAAGAAGGTAAGGAAATAGCACAGCCCAATTTTGATTTGTTTTATACACCCGGACCTGCAGGCTATACGGACTATCCCACGGCTTCGTGATGAATCGCTCACAGTTTAGTAGAAGGCACCTGCGCGAGGACGGCGCGGAGCTATAGGTTCTGCCATATGTTGGCAGGCAGCCGGAACTGGGCAGCAAACTGGGGACAAGCTGGAAACAGGCAAAAAATGTGAATGCAACAATCCCGGATCCTTTTCCGGGGTCCCCCCGTCCAAGATCCGATGCTACATCTTAGCCAAGAGGTCCGGGAACCCCGTCAGGGAATCACCGATCTTTTTTGTCTGTCATCGTTCCTGCCTGGTCAAGTAGGAGTCTGAATGGGCTGTGCTTCTCTCAAAACTGTAGGGTGACTCAAAACCCCTTTGACGATATTGGGCGATCAAGGATCATCAATTACTCACCTAGCCGGTCTCTTGCGCTAAAGCTTCAACGACAGCGTGGTGCCCTTCAAGGGAAGGAGTCGTTTCCTTAGTCTTTTTCGGGATGTTCCGAAGGGTAACTAGAACCGGAATATTTTTTGGGCTTCGACTACGCTTCACCCCTAGCCCCTTAAGGGGACCCAATGCTTCTTTAATCAGACTAAAAAACCTTCCCCTTTCAAAAATGGCTTAGTGGACGGAAGTAATTGTCAATTACTCACCTCCCCCAACTTCCGAATCAAAAACTCCGCGGCTGCGTCATTCACAGTTTTCTGGTTATCAAAGATCATGAAGTGGTGGCTGTCATCGACGATCACCAGCGTCTCCATCTCTACCTTTTGCTTTCGCAGGCGCTGCACCAAGTCGACGCTCTGGCTGAAAGACACATTACGATCGTCGTCGCCGTGAATGATCAAGACCGGTGATGTCCATTGATCGACATACGCAACGGGAGATGACTTCCACATGACCTCCGGCGCGATGTCCGCATCCGGGACCTTCTCATAGCCATTGGGGCTGACGATGTTGCGAATGCGATTGACCGTGCGGTCGTGTACGCCATGGATGTCGACGCCTGCGGCAAACAAATCCGAGTCCTTCCCTAATGCCATAGCGGTCAAGTAGCCACCATAGGATCCTCCATAGACCCCAATTCGCTCCGAATCGACATTCGATTGTTGGGCCAGCCACTCCCCGGCAGCCTTTATGTCTTGGTACTCGGAGGCGCCACGCCAGCCCGCATTGGGCGGGTAGTGAAATTCATAGCCATAGCCAATACCCAAACGATAATTCACCGAGATGACAATGAAGCCCTGGCTCGCCAGGTATTGATTTACGGCATAGGCGTTAGAGTAGTAGCTCGAGTAGTGCCAACCTAGCAGCATCTGGCGCGGAGGTCCTCCATGGATGTAGATGATGGCGGGTTTCTTCGCCGGACCTCCCTCCTTTTCGAAGAGTGTGGCATGGATCTTCAGGCCATCCGGCGCATCGAATACCACTTGCTTCGGCGTCACCAACTCCTCCGCCGGATAGTCGCCCATCAGGGACTCGCCAATGAGTTGCACTCGTTTACCGTCGAGGTAGGCCGGCATGGGTGGCTGCTGCGCGGTCGCAGAAATCATCACAACAGTCCCATCCCCAAGCACCTTGGGCTGCCATTCGTTGCCGGTCCCGGGTGTGATGATCTTCATATTTTCCCGGTCTACGGACACTTGACCAATGTGGCGGCGGTCAATGTCATATTGATCCGGACCGGTATTTCCGGAGAATACCACCGACTCTCCATCCGCGCTCATCGAGATGTACTCGCACATGAAGTCTCCGGGCGTCAGCAATAAGGGTTCCCCACCGGTGGCAGGAATTGAATAGACATGGGGCCAGCCGTCGTGATAAGACAAGAAGACCAGTCGGTCACTAGCCGCCCAGTTCAGGTTGGTGCGACCGTGCGTTCGGGGCAGGGAACCCCTCAACGTTTCAGGTGCGGTCCAGATCACCTTGGACTCGTCGGAGGTCAGGTCATAGACCACGATCGACCAGGGACTGTGATGGTTTTCCAGGATCGTTTCGGGCGCACCTCCACCTCCGGGTCTTCTAATAAAGGCCACTTTCGTCCCATCGGCCGACCACCGGGGTGAATAGTCCCGGTCATAGCCTGGATCCAGCCACTTGATCCTTTCGTCCGATCCCGCATAAATGCCAACGTAAGAATGATCTCCGCGACTCGACACGAAGGCCATTTTGGATCCATCCGGTGCGTAAGTTGGGCTGCCATTACTGCCGCGAAGCGACATTATTTGTTGCGCTTTGGCACTGGTGTCGATGGGCATCGCCCAAATCTGATCGTTGCGTACAAATGCCACCTCCTGGCTGGTGGGCGAAATCACCGGAGAGGCACCTTTTCCAATCAGTAAGGGCACTCCCCCTGCGAAGGGTACACTCCAGATCTGTACCGTATCCGGGAAGGGCTTCGAGAGGGGATTCATCGTCACCTCATCGTCCCAGTTGGAGCCATGCTCACCCCCGCGTAGGTACACGATCCACTCCCCATCATTTGAGACGGACAGACTAGAGATCTCCT
>JBCCXG010000524.1:0-4928 GCA_039191945.1 Bacteroidota bacterium | reverse complement strand
TCCGGCTTGAAATAGGGTACATGCTCAACGCCGATGCCACTTGACTTCCCTCTTGTAAGTCCAATGATAACCGCCCGTCTAGGCACCTGGCCGCTCGCACCCCTGCAGGATAAGCAATGGCAATACAGAAGACAGCAGGCGAAGTCTTTTCATTTTTCCTTCAACGAATGAACGGTAGGGCGGCCTCCATGTTTAGTCCTTTCCTATGAATTGTTAGCATTCACCAGCGTAGAAATGAAGTGATATGCTGAGGCCAAGATCCTTGCGATTTGTTTATTACACGGCCTTTTTCCCAGCCACAACCGCAACTTACGGGTAGGAAGTTATTTCTCTACTCACTTTCGCTGCGACTCGGGAGGCGTAATGGTAGAACCGAAAAAAGGAGGATGCCGGTCAGCTGATCTTTCGTTACTGCTCGGCTCTATCTTGTGAAAAAAACTTTCGTTAAAACAGCAGCCTAAACGATCCATATATCTGACGGCCGCCACGCCCCGGCATAGTGTTGGTACGCCTCCGGGCATATTCAGCGAAATGTACATCGGCATCCAGTAGATTGACGCCATAGATGCTCACCTTAAATCCCGATTGCGTCTTGAGATTCAGCAGTTTATTTAGGTCAAATGTGAGATTTCCAGTCATAAAGCTGTAAGCATCTGCCTGAGGGTTATTATAGAGGGTGATTTGATTGCCTTCATCGTCAAACGCAGCGATGGAATTCGTCTCTCCAGCATAGGTATTGAAGACCCCGAGTTCTACACCTTTCGGATGCGTATACCCCAAACCAAGCTTCAGCATAAACTGCGGGGTGCCTTGTTGATTTTCTCTCCCCTCACCATCTTCGTTGCTATAGTAGCTCAGGCCGAGGTTACCATAGAACCAATCGTTGAAGCTAATCTTGCTCTCTAGTTCGACGCCCATCACCGTCAGCGTACCTTGATTGATGAAGGTAGGTGTCGCACTGCGCTGGCCCGCCAGTGGATGACCCGCGGGATAAACATAGACACTATCTCCAGGAAGGGTCCGAGCGATAAGGTCCCGAGCATCCACTCTCACGAATGTCAATGAGGTTTCTGCCTTCCTGGTCTTGTGCATCAGCTGTGCCTCATACGTAGTATTGGTTTCTGGGTCCAGGTCCGGATTACCAAAGAGCGTTCCTTCGTTGCTGATAGCTGCTTGCAAGCCCACTGTTGCTCGAAAGGCATTGGAAACCATCAGCTTAGCCGCGAGCTCGTCGGTCAATTTGAAGATGGCAGCCCCCCTTGGGACCACATCGACGACGTGGTCAGGGGTCTTGTTGACCTGCATCCCCGTCACTAGCTTGATCTTATCGTTAACTCGATAGTCGAGCTGTGCATAACCCGCAAACCAAGTCGTCCTGTATGCCGGTATCGCTTCGAAGGGAGGATCTGCCGGCGTCGTGTTGGTGAGAATATTTCTCGGTGAGCCATCGGCATTGAAGTAGGATAGCAAAAACTCGCCGGTCTGGAAGTGCAGGTTGGCACCGACGATTAAGCTGAGTTTTTCACTCGCTTCGATGAAGCCGGTCGCCTCCAACAAAAGATTGTTACTCTTGCCATCTTGCCACTTTTCAAATCCAACGTCTTTGAATTGGTTTTTGTAATCAAAGTGGTTGTAGGTGGCGTCCACGGAAAAGCTCATTTTCTCATTAAGAGAGAAATCATAGCCTGCGTTGATGAAGACCCTAGGTGTTTCTACCTCCCAAACACCAAGGCTGTCAGCCCCATTGCGGCTATCATATACCCACAAGGGTCTGTTGGCAATGGAGTTCTGCTCATTCTGCCCAGCAAATGCATTGAGGCGAAAATCACCTGCATTCAACGTCAGGTTGGCACCGTAAGCCCTTCTTCGAAACTCGAAGGAGCCAGGTATATCTCTTTCGTCGCGCATGGAGAAATCCCATCCGCCGTCGTCCAAAAAGTTGAGACCTATGCCTATATCTACCTTATCACCGAATGCTTTACCTCCGGCAGCGGAAAACTGCATGCTATTCCCTTGGCCATAACGAGCGCGTACAGTCGCTGGTAATTCGCTACCCTTCTTTGTAATAATATTGACAACGCCCATGTAGGCTCCAGAACCATAAAGGACGGATCCCGGGCCTCTTATCACCTCTATGCGTTTGATACTTTCCACTGGGAAAGCCTGATAGAAGGCGGTATATTGTCCATTGCGGAAACTCTCCCGGGTGGGCCGACCATCTATCAATACCAAAACATGTAGATTATCAATGACTGTGGTGGTGCCTCGTACGGAATAGATCGAGTTGGGCACGGCTAGTTTCCCGTAGGTATTGGCTCCAACGACACGGTCCAAAACATCCATTAAATGCCGTGCTCCATAGGTCTGGATTTCTCTCTCCGAAATCACCGTCATAACCGCCGCCGCGTCCAGCAAATTCTCACTGCTTTTTGAGGCGGTAGTCACTTCGATATCCATGAGTTCCTCCAGACTGAGGTCGAGTATTTCGTCTTGTTGAGCCCATGAATTAAGGACGCCAGTAAAAAATAGGATAAGCAAAAAACAGTGGTGCTTCCAGATCATCATATTGAGGTTAGGTAGGTACGAATCATTCCGTTGGGAATAATAAGAGACGAAGGACCGCGATTTTTTTTCTCTCGTTAAACAATTCTAAGCGAGCATTGGCTTTCGAAGGATGGATGAGAAAAATTGGCGTTGGGCGGTAGCCTAAAAATGAAAAGCAGGATACAAAGTACTGATTACAAGTAGATTACGTACAACAACATTTATCCTAAAGCTTCACCTAACCATGTGTTGATTTTTCACCTCGATAATCTGTCCCATGATAGCCAGTGCAATTTCCTTCGCAGATCTGGCATTGATGGGCAAGCCGATGGGCGCAGAGATGCGATCAATCATTTCCTGAGAAATCCCCTTTTCAAGGAGACGCTTGGTTCGCTTAGCATGGGTCTTTCTGCTCCCCAATGCTCCAATGTAAGCCACCTTTGAAGGCAGTAAAATCTCTAACGCATTGTCATCGATTTTGGGATCGTGCGACAGCACCGCGCAAAAAGTGTAGGGATCAAGCGGAAAATCATTCAGCACCTCAGACGGATATGCATTGTGCAATTGCGAGGGAGGCTCGGGAAAATGAATATTCTCAGCGAAATAACCCCTCGGGTCAATCACTACCGTCTCAAAACCGAACTGATTGCCCAGATCCACCAAGTCCACGGTGATATGCGCAGCACCAATAACGAGCAGCTGTGCCTGATGGGGAAAGACGTGGATGAAATAGTCCCGCTCTTCGAGCGTGATCGATCGATTGGTCCGATCATCGTGAGCTTTCCGGGCTTCTGAGATCAATACCGGCTCTTCTTGACCGACTTCTTGCGGGACCAGCACGTCCTCCTCGCTGCCATCGGCAAGCAAAGAAATCATCGTGGCGGACTCATTGGCCTTGACTTTACTGACAAGATCCGCCCAAACCCCATTTGTCAGATCCATTTCCTGGATAAATACCTGTATGCTACCTCCGCAGGAAAGGCCGACAGACCAAGCCTCTTCGTCACTGACCCCAAAGGCCAATCGGAGCGACTTCGCACCATCAAATACCTCTTGCGCCTTCTTCACGACGACCCCTTCCACGCAGCCCCCACTGACCGAGCCACTCATCTCACCTTTCTCATTGATCAGCATAATAGAGCCAACGGGTCGAGGTGAAGAACCCCATGTTTTGACTACGCGAGCCAAAGCCACACGCAAGCCTTTCGAAGACCAATTTTGAAGTATGTCAAGGTGTTCGTTCATGATAATTTTTTAAACCAAAGGTGAAATGAAAGGTTAGGATTCTGATTTCCTTATTTGAAATGCCCGAAGGATGCAATAAATGTAATTCGCGAGCTCCAGCGAGAAAAACTACGAGCCTGTCAATTTGGAGCACTTTGCTCATTGTGCTTCTACCAAAGTGTCCATTGTGCGTCATGGCGTACTCCAGCGCTTTGACCATATGCGGCGGTGAAAGCATTTACATGCAAAGCAACAATTGGTTATCGTTTTTTCCAATTGGTTTGTCCCTTGTCATTGTGGGATTGATAGCAAGGAATTATCGTGGAGGGCGAACCCTCGTGGCACTCGGTCTGGCCGGGCTAGGGTCGTTGGCCATCTTACTCGTACACCAATTGATTTTGCCTCCACTCTTCTATGACCTTTCGGCAGCACTATTATTTCTTGCCATCTGGTTGAATGGAAGTATGTTTTCTTTTGTTTCTACTTTTGTCAAAGTAAGAACACGATAGATGGCTACCGTAAAATTCACATCAGCGCTGGGTCGTTTCTTTCCGGGATTGTCGGAAATGCAGGTATCAGGTGGGACCATTAAGGAGGTAATCACCAAGGTAGCTTCCGAAGTCCCCGGTATCGATGGATACTTGCTAGAAGAGGACGGCAGCCTGAGAAAGCACGTCAATATCTTCATCAAAGAAGACCTCATCCAGGACCGACAGGCGTTGTCCGATCCGGTTCGTCAAAGCGATGAAGTCCTGATCTATCAAGCACTCTCTGGCGGCTAGTGCAAAAAGCACTCATTGCAACGGCGAAGGGACTGATCATCTACGACTTTCCACAGGACAAGAACCCCGTGCTGACCGATATGAGCTTTGTGGGCTTCGCGGTCAATATGATATACGTTGATGAGCGCACTGGTCGATGTTGGGCGGGTGTCTCTCACAAGCATTGGGGTCAAAAGCTACATTATTCTGATGATCAAGGTCAGAACTGGAAAGAAGCCGCACTTCCGAGCTACGATGGCGCGACCTTCAATGATGGAAAACGCGCGAAACTCAAGCAGATTTGGTGCATGTCTCACGGTGGCTCGGACCAACCCGATGTTTTGTGGCTGGGAACCGAGCCCGGGGGCTTGTTCAAAAGCATCGACGGTGGTGAGTCCT
>JBCCXG010000523.1:0-4939 GCA_039191945.1 Bacteroidota bacterium | reverse complement strand
CAACAGCGACTGCGGCGAAACTTAAAAAATCGTTCTCGGTAACACAGCAATCACAGCCTTAAAGCGCGGTCGGAAAAGCCAGTTGGGGCGGCATTCCCGGCTGTCCACGGTACCTCGCTCCTCGCTACCCTACACCCGAGCCCCCGCGGGTACCCAGCTCCCATCCGGGCCGCGGGTTTCCGGTCAATGATGCGATTGGGTTGTTGAGGAAGTAGGCAGATAAGGCTTCATCCTGTGAGCTTAGTCACCTGAAGCCGGAGGAGACACCGGCAAGGCAGGTAAGGTGTTTTGATTTGCTCAGAGGCATCGCTATATCTAATCGTTTCCCCTGGCTGATCGACATGTTATGAAAGGCATGTCGGTTGGGATTTTAGTATGGATTTCCGAATCCTCTTGCCGGATCTCAGATCCGATCACATTCCGGTCTCGGGAGACTCTTAATGAGAAATGTACTACTCCCCTACAGTGAGCATAGCCGTCAACCTAGTGGGAGTTGAACCACAAAAAAGCCGGCAGGGCTTCGGTGGCAGGTAATAAGTCCCTCCCTGTGAGGGAGGCTAGGAGGGTGAAGAAACCAATTCGGCGACAGTCACCCCCTTTTCCCCCTCGAGGGGGAGATTTTCATGGCCTAAAAACACTAATTGTATGGTAAGTCGCACGGCATCTCCTTAAGTTGACGGCTATGCCTTATTAAAGGGGGAGTTGTTTCTGCTCGGTTTCGATGCTTTAAGGTTGCATTTCGTTGGGCAGGGGTCGAAGACCGGCATCTCTTTACGGCGCTCGCGATCCATGCCATACATAAGTCGGATTCCCGTCTAGCACAACCGCTGCAACCAAGCATCAACATGCCTTACGCATCTGTCAATGGGCGACATCTTCTCACCAAGAAGAATCATCGAAAGTCAAAACAGTCGCTCCCGAGCCATAACAAAAAACAAGTCGAAACACTTACTTTTTGGAGCCCCAGCCGTAGGGAGCAAAGTAAGCTTCCTCATACGAATCAAAAGACTGAATCGTCTCCGCCATGAATGACAGAAAAACAACGAACATCCTACTCCTGATCCTGGTAGTGCCCTTGGTCTTCTACCTGCTGAAGACGCTGTCTTTCATCTTCGTCCCACTCATCTCCGCAATGTTCATTGCGTTGCTCTTCTTACCGCTGATGAGGGAGTTGAAAAGGCGAGGTGTACCCAAGTTCCTGAGTATCGCCATGGTGATACTGATTATTGCGGGGGTTTTCAAACTAGGCGGTGAACTGATCCAGCTATCCAGTCGGGAGATACTGGCCACGGACAATGCCTTCTTCCTTAAAGCGAAAGAAAAACTGGTCGGTTTGATCACGGGTGTGGAGTCATTCTTTGGCGTAGACTTCCTGGCCGACGAGGACACCTTGCGCGGATTGATCCAAAAAGACGCCATCATCCGAAACTTCGCTCCGACGGTGGGATTCTTGTCCAACCTCCTATCCACGGTATTGGTGACGGTCTTTTTTGTGTTGCTGCTGCTGGCAGGATCTGTCGACGTGCAAAAAGTGCTGAATAGTACGATCCTCAAGCAGAAGTTTGCATCGGTCAAGACCTTCATCAAAGTCGAAAGGGACTTGATTCAATTCATCAAGGTCAAGTTCTTCGTTAGCCTCCTCACGGGAATCGGCATCGGTTTGGCGTGCTGGGGCTTTGGTGTCAGTTTCCCCGTATTCTGGGGCTTGTTTGCCTTCCTGATCAACTTCGTGCAGATGATCGGGTCGGTACTAACCGTGATATTGCTGGCCATCTTCGCTTTTGTGGAAATCGACGCCGCACCGATGCTGCTGCTCTTCGTGCTCACCTGCACCGGTGTTCAGGTGCTGTTTGGGGGTGTGCTCGAGCCCATATTTATGGGCAAGTCCTTTTCTATCAACGTGGTCACGATTTTGGTGATGCTGATGCTCTGGGGCTACCTGTGGGGCGTGCCGGGATTGATCATGTCCATCCCCATCACGGTCTTCTTAAAGATCCTCTTCGATCAGTTTGACCCCACGAAGGTGATTTCAGAGCTGATGTCTGGTAAGACTTGACCAAAGGGACCAAAGGTTGAATTGTTAATGACAAATCTATGAGACCCGAATAACCATTGGTAATACGTTCAATACAGCCAAGCCTTGCTGGCCGTGGCGTTAGGGTGCCACCTCTCAACTCCTTGGGCAAGGGCAAAACGCTGCACGGGCACAACGGAGGCACGGGCCGCTACCAGTCTTACCTAGGGGTGCACGTCGACTCCCAGCAGGCGGTCACTGTGCTGACCCATGTCTCCCCAGTCCATCCTGAAGTCAGACGTGCAGACCTACTGGGGGTTCGTGTGATGGAGTCGCTCCTCAGCCTAGGGCACGCGCGAGATTAGAAGCCTCCTTAATTCCCCTTGAAAGCGTCGATCCTGGAAGTAGTCTGCTCTCGAGGAAATACGTTGTTCGATAGATCGACATCTGCTAACTCCAGATTGGGATCCAAAGTAATGTTCGCCACCTCTTTGTTTTTGATAAACGTCCGGGTCACCTGCGCTTCGTTGTGACGCCATATTTGTGCCGGCAATTGTTCGATCTCGGTAGTACCGTCGGTATAGTTCCATTGGATGATGATCGGCATGACGAGACCGCCCTTGTTCTTGAAGGTCAGCTCGTAAATGTTTTTGTCCTTGAGCGAGGCTTGCATGGCCTGTTCATCTATTCTGTTGGTAAAGCCTCCGTATGCCGCATCAGGCGTGGGGAGTACCGAAATGGGCTTCGGCCCGTCACTGAAGCCACCCTCAGAGGCTCCTTCGCTGGCGCCGGTGATCTTCGCCTTAGACTTTCTCACTTTGTTTTCCAGCTCCACTTCCTCATCTCGCAACTGGTACCATTTGACTTCTGCCAGGTCAATATCGATCGTCTCCGTGGTGTAGAACCATCCCTTCCAAAACCAGTCCAGATCTACCGCTGTCTCGTCTTCCATCGTGCGGAAAAGGTCTGAGGGATTGGGGTGTTTGTATTTCCATCGGTTGGCGTATTCTTTAAAAGCGATGTCAAAGAGCTCCTGCCCGACAATGGTCTCACGCAGCATCTGCAATCCCACGGTCGGTTTCTGATAGTAGTTGGCACCCATTTGAAATAGCAAATCGTTATCCGAGTTGGTCATCGTAGGCCGCAAGGTGTTGGGATCACCCTGCATGAAAGGCACAATGCTCTGAGGCTTTGTACTTTCGTATTGTGGATACCGCTGGGCCATGGTGCGGACATTGAGGTAGGTATTCAAGCCTTCGTCCATCCACATCCATTTTCGCTCGTCGGAGCTCACAATCATTGGGAACCAATTGTGTCCCACTTCATGCACCACCACATTGATGAGCCCCTTCTTGGCCTGCTTGCTCATTTGCCCATTCTTTGGACGGCCTCCGTTGAAAGAGATCATGGGAAACTCCATACCAATGTTGGAGGTATTCACAGAGATGGCCACCGGGTAGGGATAGTCAAATGTCGCCTCAGAGTACACTTCCAAGGCATCCTTTATGGCCTGCGTGGAGAGCTCCGCCCAAAAAGGCATGCCTTCGTTTGGATAGAAGGACATGGCCATGACGGTGTTGCTGGGTAGCTTCACTGCCTGTGCATCCCATATGAATTTACGGGAGCTGGCATAGGCTACATCCCGCACGTTTTCTGCCGAGAACTTCCAGGTTTTCTTGCCACTGGCTTTGGTCGCCTGATTCTCCAACGCTTCTTCGGCCGTGACGATCATGACCGGTTGATCGAAAGACTTTCGTGCCTCCTCCATGCGATCGCGTTGCACCTTGCTCATCACTTCCGTCGCATTGGTCAAAGCCCCAGTCCCGGCAACAATGTGGTCTGCTGGCACGGTCATTTCCACTTCATAGTTACCAAACTCCAGTGCAAATTCACCCAGCCGCTGAAATTGTTGATTTTGCCACCCCTCGGTGTCGTTGTAGACCGCCATTCGAGGGAACCAATGCCCGAGTAAGTACACCTTGTTATCGTCCTCGGGAAAGTACTCATAGCCTTCCCTGGAAAGCAGGAACTTCATTCGATCCGTAATGGCATTTTCCCACTCAATCGAGAAGGTCATCTTGCTCCCCGACTTCAGGGGCGTTGGAAGGTTGATCCGCATCATCGTATTGTTGATGATATGGTCGAGGGGCTCCCCAGTGGCATCTTTTACCGATTGGATATCAGTACCTGCCGGAAAGTCTAGGGGGCGCGCGATAAATTGCATGGTTCGCGAAGCGATCGAATCTTTCATGCCTCCCAAGACGTAGCCGAAGTCCTCGTTGCCCTTTCGATTCACATTTTGCTCGAGCTGGATCCAAAGCAGCTTCAAATCGTCCGGAGAGTTGTTGTAATAAGTGATGACTTCCGATCCTATCAGCCGGTCATTTGCCTCATCGATCTCAGCCTTGATCCGATAGTCGGCGCGTTGTTGCCAATACTCGGCACCTGGTGCCCCGGAGGCAGTACGATAAGGAGAGGGAGGCTCGAGGTGCCGATCAATCGACTCAAATTTGCCGGAGTATGAAGGAACATCCTGGCCCAGCACCCATTGGGTACTGGCTACAAGCCACAGAATAGCAAGGGTCTTTTTCATCAATTCACTTTAACGGAGGGGAAGATAACGTTACCGGAAGTATCCTGCACGAGAATTTGCTCTGGCGGTTGTCATAAGCATCCAACGGACAAAATCACCCACTAACCCTACCAATCACGCTTGATCTGATTATTATTGAACAAGACAAAACCTCAAAAATGAAAAAAGCCTTCGCACTTCTTTCTCTATTTCTTTTCTTGGTCCTTCTGTGCCCCAAAGAACTGATCGCGGCCGGTGATTACACTTTGGTTATTACAGGCTACGATTGGGGACCCGCAGTGAATAAGGTGGTCATCCACTTAGACAACACTGTAGATGCGGTGAATAGAGAT
>JBCCXG010000522.1:0-4943 GCA_039191945.1 Bacteroidota bacterium | reverse complement strand
CAGAAGCCGGGCTTCAGGCCAGTTGTCGTGGTAGGTGAAATGAAAAGGTACTCCAGCTAGTATGAAAAGGAATGAGTTGAAAAAGTCGCCGTAAAACAACACCTCAGGCGACTTCAGCGACCTTATGATCTGGACGGCATGGAGCCAATTGCGATATTCGCGAAAATCGAGGCTTTTGAAAGGGTGGTCCCCAAGCTGCGTACCGACCACACAGATTTCATCGAAGTCGCTTTGCAAGAGACCAAATACTTCGCAAGTCGCCTTCGAGCCGCCTGAAAAGTTCAAACCGAAGTGAGTTGTCAGTATCACTAGCTTCCTCTTCATCAATCCTCGTAACTCGCCGCCGCCACATGCGACTCAAAGAGTTCCACTTTCATTGATAGCTGCTCACTCAACCTTGCTTTGATCTCACCGTGGACGTATTGTGCCAAAAACTCCGTCGTAGTCAGGATGCCCTGGAATTCTGGCAGTTCGTCCAGGTTTTTGTAGTTCAACTGACCAAGCACCTCCTCAAGGATATTTGAGGCCTCACCAATATCGATGACGACGTTCTTCTCCGTGAGTTCAGCTCGGCGAAAGGTGACCTCGGTAACATAAGTGGCTCCGTGCATCCCTTGGGCCGGACCGAAGAAGGGGTCGGGCAGAGAGTGTGCTATCATCATGTGTGCTTTGACTTTTACAGTAAACATTATTCGTTGTAGTTGATAATAACTCCTAGTCCGGCAAATGGTGCTGCTCGGAGTTCATTGAAGAAATACGCCGCATGAGACCAAGGGATTTCTTGGTCTATCAGCTTCGTGGCATCGAAACTTTCCAGCAGGTCCATCACCAGCATTTTCCTTTTTTTGTAATCCCAATTAGGTTGCTTCCGGAAAGGAATGTTGCTCACTTGGGACCCTATGATCTGCTTTCTTCCGTAGTGGAAGTCTGTACCCAACTGCAGAGACACTTGGCTTTCACCATACCAGCTTAGCTCCACTACCCGACCCTCATTTCTGACGGCCGAGAGGGCGACCTGTAGCATCTGACCATTCCCCGTAGCATTGAATGCTACATCATATGCTCCTGGTGATACTTTCTCAATCAGTCGGTGAGTGTCAATTTTACTGCGCCTCTCAGGAGCTATTTCCAAAATATCTATGGGCACCCCAACGATACGCTCGGCTACCTGTCCGATCAGCGCCCCAATCGTTCCATACCCAATGATCAATAGTCGATCGCCCAGCTCCAGCTGGGCATCCCAAATCGCATTGACGGCCGTTTCCATATTGCTCGCGAAAACCGCTCGACGTGGGTCGAAGTTAGCGTCGAGGGCAAATAGGTCACTTTCAAGTACTCTTGCATGGGATTGGTGAGGATGCAGCAGATGTACATTATTGTTGAGCAAATGCTCCGGCCCGTCAAGTACTCGACCAACGAGAGAGTAGCCGTAGGTGAAGGTGGAATCTAAGCTGCCTTTCATATAAGGTACTGCCAGGCGATTCGCAACCTCTGAGGACAGCGGCTGGGATATTGCCAATCGCTCGGTACCCTGGCTCACAAGAGAGTATAGAGACTCCACAGTGACCATATCATTGCTTTTGTTATGGTCAAAAGTAGACTCTTCGAGCCAGGAAGTCGATTTGCTGTGCCAGAGCGAGACATGTTTCGATTTCATGCCAGCGATCCGACAAACATTACGTCAGCTCCCACATCTACAAATCTCCCAGTCTTGAAGCGCAGAGCGCCAGACATATCCTCCGCTCCTGGGAATTCAAAAGATGACCGTCCCGATCCAAGGATCATTGGCGAGATATGCAACTGAATCTGGTCGAGCATTCCTTGGGTGAGGAAGCTCGAGGTGGTGTAACAGCCACCTTCAATGTAGACTGAATGCAGGCCTCGTCGAAAGAGTTCTTGGAGGATCTCCTTGGTCGCATACCTCTCGTCTCGCAATAAAGTCACTTTGTTGACATGGGACGAGGCTGAGTGGTTTTGGCAAAAAAGAATTGTATCCTTATCTACCGCCTGGTATTCTTCAACACATAATTCATCACCGCCAATAATCACCCTTATTGGACTACTCCCTTCTACAAGCCGTACATTAAGCCTTGGGTTGTCTACTTCAAGCGTTTTTGAACCGATAAGGATGGCATCACATAACGCTCGCATACGGTGTGCGTGCGTAAGGTTGTCTTCGTTACCGATCCACTTACTGTCCCCCGAGTCGCTTGCGATGCGTCCATCCAGGGTCTGAGCGAAGTGCGAAATTGCAATACTTCGACGATGTGTTCTTGCTTCGACACCGACCAGTGCGTAGGGAAGATAAAGCTCCAACATCCTGGCATCGTCCCGACTCAATTGGGACGTCTTGGGTAGGTGCACGTCTATGAAATCATTTTCAAAACATGATGATGCCTTAGCGTTCACGTCAATTACAGCCAGACTGTCATTACAACATCTCTCGGTGCAAAAGGACGGAGTTGCATCCGCTCCGATAAGTATGCGCTCTGGCCACCTGCTATGGTTTCGGGTAGCTTCTTTGATCCGTAGCATCGCTTCCCATGTCTTGTTGCTACTCATTAGAAAGCATTGGATATCAGGTGACCCATTCGCTCCTTCTTAGTTTTTAGGTAGGCTGCATTGTCTGGTTGCGGCGCTATTTCGATGGGTATTCTCTCGAGGACCTCAATCCCTGACCCCTCGAAAGCCAACAGCTTTTCAGGATTATTCGTGAGCAACCTGATGGAAGTTACCCCTAGTTTTTCAAGAATTTGTATGGCGACCTCATAAGAACGCTCGTCTGCATGGAAGCCAAGCTCGAGATTAGCATCTTGGGTGTCAAGACCGTCTTCTTGCAGATTGTAGGCGGCTAGTTTGTTGACCAGGCCTATTCCACGTCCCTCCTGGCGAAGGTAGATAATGACGCCCCCGCGATCCTGGACCCAGCGCATTGCAAAGTCCAGCTGATCACCACAATCACATCGGGTTGAGCCAAAAACATCACCGGTCATGCATTCAGAGTGAATCCGAACATCCACAACTAATTCAGTGGAATAGTCATTGGTGAAAAGTGCCAAATGCGGAAATCCTGGAAATTCACTTTCGAAAGTCTTGATCTTGAAGGTACCGAACTTCGTAGGGAGCGTAGCCTCTATTCCCTCAGTCATGGTTAGGGTTTTAGTAAGTAGTGTAAACGCTTCAAAAATTAATCATTTCTCACCAATACCTCTGATACCGATGGCGGGTTGCCATCAGCAATAGCAGTATGTCTGAGAAATTCAAGACGATCTGTCCTGCAGTAGACCTAAAGCTGGTCCACAGTTTAGGACTAGCTCTTTACAGAAGTTTTCTTAGAGCCATCCACAAACCAGCAGTGGTCGAGCATTGTGAGCTGATCTTATCTTTAGAACTATCAGCGGGAAGTGGTCCTCAAGAGCTGGACTTCGCGCCAACAAGCGACAGTACTGTTTATCCCACCTTTCGGACCGCAGGACTCCAGTTTTTCAATCCTCTATAAACAGTATAAAGTTCTAAAAATTGTAAAAATGCACAATAGTGTTCTGTAGAACCGGCTTGTTATGAGTGTGATATTGCGAGAATATAGGTCCTCGCAGACGGCTTCCCACTGGTCGTGAGTACGCCAACAGCTTGGGCTCAAAAATTAAACCTACGCGTATGAAGAACACTTTACAATGCAAGTTGACCATTGCACTCTTTCTCATTTCAACCACACTCTTTGCTCAGAAGTCCGTTACTGGCAAAGTCACTGGGGAGTCCGGCGAGTCTTTGCCGGGTGTAAACATCTTGGTGGAGGGTACCACGTCGGGTACTACCACTGACATTGACGGTAACTACCGTTTACAGCTACCGGGTAGTGATGGCACCCTGGTTTTTACATTTATCGGCTTCGAGGACCAATCCGTCAAGGTGGGGGACCGATCGGTCATCGACATCACTTTAAGCGAAAGCACGGAGCAGTTGCAAGAAGTCGTCGTGACAGCTTTGGGTTTCGAGCTCAAAAAGGATGAGACTGGCGCTACCAGCGCGGTCTACAATACGACAGACATGAAGCGATCCGGGGAAAACACTTTACTGAATTCCCTCACCGCCAAGGCGTCCAATGTGCAAATTTCACGTTCCAATGGGGACCCAGGGGCAGGATCAACTATACGGATCAGGGGGGCAAATACCTTGCTTGGCGAAACCAGCCCCCTGATTATCGTAGACGGTATCCCGATATCCAACGAAACGATTTACGGAGGAGGTAATGATGTGACTGGGGGACGTACCGGAGGAGTCTCTCAGCAGTCCAGGCTCAATGATATCAACCCCAACGATATCGAATCCATCCAAGTACTCAAAGGTGCCTCCGCCGGTGCGCTTTGGGGTGCCCGCGCCGCAAATGGCGTGATTGTAATCACTACCAAAAACGGCAAGGCGGGGCAGTTCCGGGCGAGCTACAAAGGGACACTATCGATCGACCGAGTCAATGAGCGATATGAGATGCAAGATACTTGGGGACAGGGTCGTAATGGGGTCTATGGACCCACACTGGCCGAGGCTTGGGGAGATTATATCCCGGACCGGTCAGGTGGTGCGGATGAAGTAGACCAGACAGGGCAGTTTTTTGAAGCGGTCAGCGGGAACCGGTACTATCCGATCGTCACCAAAAACGAGCGGGGTACTTTCGTCGATGAGAACTGGGAGTCTGTCATTCAGGACGGTAAGTTCTGGCAGCATGACTTGTCCATTAGCGATGGTAACGAGCGTGCCACTTACTTCTTTAGTTTGAGCCGGATGGATCAAGAAGGGATCATTAAAAACTCCGACTACGAGCGGACCAACGTGCGCTTAAACAACAAAGTGCTATTCAACGATTGGTTGTCTATGACCTCTAAGGCAGCGCTTACTTTGACTTCATCCAACAGAACACAGCAAAATTCGAATACTGCGGGTCTGAT
>JBCCXG010000521.1:0-4950 GCA_039191945.1 Bacteroidota bacterium | reverse complement strand
TGCCGGCCGCGCAAAAAGTTCAAAGAAAGAGACAGTTATGTTGAGAAGCCATAGCATGGCACCGGCCACCCGGCGCTATGGTGATTCAACAAATCTATGGTAACTGGCTATTTCAAAGAGATTTATGGATGCAATAGATCCCTATTGTATATTTCAGGTTTAAGACATCCACCTCAAGTGAGCTATCTGATTCGATAGACCTGCCGAATAAATCCCACGGTTTCGTTGACCTTGACCAAGCTTGTACCTTCTACCTTGTACAACCCCGCAAAGTCATCAACATCTCTTGCATCGGCATCAGTGGTGGAATAATAAAATTCACCATCAACTTCAATCGAATTGAATAAGAACTGAAAATCTCCCTGACCAGACAATTTGGTTCCTCTCCAGTCACTAGTAGAACCGGTGTACAACTGGACAGGTGCCTCTGCAAAAACACCAAATCCCCAACTGGCAATCGAATCCACGGGTGCCTCGATCACGCCCGCTACGAATCGATCACCGCTGACGGAAATGTGCAGTACTTCTTCGTACCCATTGCTATTAATGTCAGATCCTACCAGCTGGAAGTTGGGATCGAATGACGTGCTGCCCGCATTGATCCTTTGGATAGAAAAACTCGGATCAAAAGGCGGAATCGCATATCGGCCTAGCGTAAATGCTCCGTCACCGACGAAATAGTAATTCCCTGAGTCGTCCACATCTCCGGAGGTACCCTGTGAGAGATTCAAGTCTTCAATTAAGATGGCGGATTGCGTGCCGGGATAGGCTACCACCACGCGTGCTCCAGGGTTATTTACAAAATTGTTGAAATCAAGCCCCCCCATGGCAAAGTAGACCTCTTCATTGCTTCCTACTCTACCGAAGTCAAAACCAAATCCTGCATCCGGCGCGCCCAAATCATCAACGACACTCATCGTACCTGTGATTTCCATCGTCTGAGGATTCCAGAAAACCAATTGCCCGGAGCTGAAAGCGACTACTGCCGCGGTATTGGAAACAATAGCATCGGTCCCATTAAAGATCGTCTCACCTGTACCTGCCATCGACAGTTTATCGGTTTCTATTAGCTCATTGCTTTCGTTGAATTCGTACTTGAGTACTTCCATCGTCTCGGCCAAATACACGTAGACCTTCTCGTCGAAAGTTCTTACCCTGGTAGCACCATTGAACTCTACGGCCTCATTAAGATTGATCGCTGAGTCGAGGCTGGGTAGTACGACCATGTACACCAACCGATCTCCATCGGGTGACTGGGTCTCCACTTGCATCAAGTAAGCGGTATCTATGATTTCGATGTTTTCCCCATCGTCGCTGTTGCAAGCCATAAACAGGAGGGTAAAAGCTGAAAACAGCAGAGCACTGAATCTGATTTTCATAACGGTCAAGGATTTCAAAATTTCATTAAGAGTTTGGTGTTAAAATTTCGTCCAGGTCGCTGGACGCCAAAGAAGTCGAAGACAGTGGCATTCGAAATATTCTGAACTTCCAACGTCAGGTTCAACTTGAATGGGTGCCATTGGAAGTCTTGTGTGATCCCAACATTCTGGGTGAATTGACTAGGGATAAATTGTTTTCTATTGGGGTCGCCTATGCTTTCCCAACCTCTAAAAAATTCGTGTACATAACGGCCCCCAACGAACAGTTGTAAATGGTTTTGTCTACCTAACAGATTGGGGATTTTGTATCCGATATTGGCATTACTAAATAGATAGGGTCGGTTGGGAATACGGTCGCCCTTGAAGGGTTCAAACCGGCCACCTTCTGATACATTTCGAAAGTCAAGCCATGTCCCGTTCCCGTTGATCTCAAATCTTTCGTTGGCCGATGTCCAGGAGTAGTTGAGTTCCAGACCTTTGGAGCTTGCATTGGCTACATTGTCGTGAATGAAGGTCATGCCACTCCCGAGCAGGACAATCAGACTGTCCACTTGTCGGAGAAAGCCCGAAATGCTGACCTGAAAATCAGCCTTGTTGGCCGCCCGTTGAACATATTTAACATCGACATTGGCGTTGTGACTGCGCTCTGGCTGTATTTCCACATTATCCCCAATGAAAAGACCATCACCGAATACTTCGATGGCATTAGGCAATCGGGTGGCCCGTTCATAGGTGAGTTTCGCACTGAGTCGTTCTGAAAGGGCCAGTCGGACACCCGTGCCCACACCCCAATTGTGGGTGTTTCTTTTGAGATCGACCACATCGATTTCAACACCCTGAACCATCACTTGCTCGGTGTTCAATCTCTGTATGTAGTTCTTTCCGAAAACGGTCCACTCCAATCGGTCGGTCGGCTTGAACTCGTACTCTACACCATTGATCAGATTGAAGAGTTTGTTGCGCAAGGCTAGTCTATCCACGTCTGCTGGATCTGTGATCTGTCGGTTACGTCCTGACCTTTCCAGCAGAGTTGGCGCTGACGACAGCTTGATTTGGTGCTTACTCCCCCAGAGATAATTGGCAAAAATCCGATCGTAGTAAGTCCAATCTGAGAAGACCGCATCACTACCTGATCCATTTTCTCCTGGCTGTTGCCGTCGCACAATTTCGCCTTCCAGATCCCGTGCGAGCGTGCCATCCCACTTATACACCACACTGGCGGTGTCCACCCAGATCGTTTGATTCTCTGAGAAGCCGGCCACGTTAGAGATTTTCAAGCCTGGAAGGATCTCTTTGCGCCAGTCAATGAATCCCCCATGGCTGGAGGTTTCCCAAAAGGTCTCACCAAAGGGCAAAACCATGATGAGGTTATGCTGAACATCTTTTTCCGATCCATTGTGAAAGGCTCGAATGCTGAGTTTGTCAGCGATCTTGATGTCTCGAAAACCGGCCTCGATACTCGCCCCAAAGGCGGAATACCCATCGTGGAATCGCCTGACGCGACGTTGTTCGACTCTGCCTCTTTCGTCCGGTATCTCCACATCGACCCAGTAGTTGTTATCTGTCTTATCGAGGAAAGCACTGCCGGACAAAAAGTACTTGCGGTTGATGGGTCGATGCTGGACAAAACCTGCTAACCGGTGGGTGTTGAACGATCCCACCTGATAAGATAGCTGACCATGGGTGCCCTCATACTCTGAATTAGAGACGAGATTGACGGCACCCCCAAGGGCATCCGCACCAAACTGGATCGGTACCACGCCCTTGTACACTTCGACGCGCTCGACGGTATTGACCGGTACATTGGCGACACCGTTGACGTGACCCATAGCCGTAAGCGGAATGCCGTCCATGAAGAATCTTATTTGATCGTCGGTCAGGCCATTTAGAGAGAATCGCGTGTTGGAGCCCAGGCCACCACTTCGCTGCACACTCACACCTTCTGTGCGAGCCATGACCTCACCCAGGTCGGCGGTCTGCATTTGTGCTTTCTTGGTTTCTACGACCAATACAGCCTGTGAAGTGCTCTCCATCTTCTCTTTGGCCGATTCACCCCTGATGACAACCGCCTCCAACTCATCCAGCGACGCCATCATCTTGAGCTGAAGTCGAGTCGTCTCCTCTGAGTTGATCTTTACGGTTTGGATATGCTTTTCAAAGCCTACGGACTTCAACTCTATCGAGTAGGTGCCAGCGGGAATGTTCCTCATCGCAAACCGACCTTCCGTATTGGTCACCGCCCCGTAAGGAGTTTCAAGAAGCCTCACTGTCACTCCCGGGAGTTGGTTTCCTTCTTCATCCGTCACCGCACCGGCCAATGAGCCGCGTTGATCGGCCTGTTGTACGAGTGTCTTACGAGGCCTTGACTTCACGTAAATGGTTTGGTCTATTCGTCGGAAGTCCAGATCATTCTCCTTAGCTAGCACTGCCAGCACCGCATCTACAGTGATTTCATTCCCCAGTCTGTTGGAAGTATGTACATCCTTCACCCCTTGATCGTAAGCGAAAACAAACGGTGTTTGCTGCTCAATGGCGTCGAAGACCTCGTACAGTGATCGCTCATCCGTTAGATGAACGGTAGTCGAATGCGCGTACTGAGCCGTCAACGAATAGCCAAGGCACACGCCTAATGAAAGTAGGCCGAAGCGTAGTAAGGGAATGCGGGTCAGGTAAGCCAATGTAGTTTCGATTGGTTCATGCTTTCGCAATGACTGTTTGAGTTGAGAAGATTTATCTGCACCCTTCGCCGCTCAGGTAGATCTGCTTGAAGTCTTGGGTGTCGTATTCTATGTCGGCCAGGAATTTCAAGCCCTCCAGCACATTGACCAGGCGATCCTCTTTGAACTTCCCGCTGATTTTGCACTGACTTAGTGCTGGATCAACCAGGAAAATGTCCGCATCGTACCACCGCTCCAAGGTAGCGACCACTTCGTCCAAGGGCGTATCCTGGAACTGAATGACACCGTCCAACCAAGCCGTCGCGTTGCCCTCGGCGGAAGTCACCTCAGACAGCTTTTGGGACGGATTGTAGAAGACAACTTGCTCGCCGGCGGCCAATTGGGCTTCCTGGTCAGCAGCGGTCACGGCAACACGCCCTTCTACCAGTGTGATACGCGTTTCGCGGTCGGAGAAAGCGTTGATATTGAAAGATGTTCCTAAGACTTTGGTTTCGGTCGCTCCGGATTTCACAATGAAAGGAACATCCGGCTGATGTTTTACCTGGAAATACGCTTCCCCGACCAGCTCAACTTGTCGAATATCATCGTCAAATGCCTGTGGATAGGTGATGGAGCTCCCTGCATTGAGTTTGACACTGGAGCCATCGCGGAGATTAATGGTCGCATGCTGACCTGCCTCCGCTCGCTTGGTCACGTATTTTGTCGAAGTCCCATGATTGACATAGGTCAACAGGAAGAGAAAGGACGACACTGCGATGACGGAGGCCAATGCAATCTCTCGTATCGGCACTTTGCGTTTAGTTGGTGCCGTAGCGATCGGATTTACGGCACTTTGTACTTTGCCGTAAATTTCCAGCTTGACTTGCTCCTTGTAAGTCAGGTCCCAATCTTTT
>JBCCXG010000520.1:0-4958 GCA_039191945.1 Bacteroidota bacterium | reverse complement strand
CTTACACGTCTTCCATTATCTTTATCCGTTAGCCAGGCACTGCCATCCATAGGAGCCCCGCCATAATTCTCATGCCAGTGATCCAAACCAATAGGCGGTTTTGCTGTTCTTCGGGGATAAACAAGGGTTTTTGGTAGTCCGATGATCGGAAGATGTCCCCATCTGGTGTCATGATTTGGTAACCAAGGGTCAAGATATCTTCTCCCATTTTGTCCAGCTGCTTGGCGCCTACAACAAGATGCTCTTCAGCATCCAGCTTGAAGGATCGCGCCTCCGCCAAGTTGATTTTGAACGGCACTTCTTGTCCGTCAATGGAGACGAGGTACTGTTCATTGGAGGTATCGTAGGTGCCGATCGATTCAATCTTAGTGTTGAATTCCTCGTAAGACTTTTTGACCCGCTCTGCTGTGAGGAATAGTTGCCTTTCGTCATCAATGGCCCGAATACTATCTGACTTGGCGCTGACGTAGGAATTGAGCGCTTGCACCCCATCCTCGGCCGTCTTTTGTGCGTATTGGACCACTTCCTGCGAAGTTTGGAATAGACCTCCGTAGTGCTCAATGATTTCATTGAAGTGTTTCTGCGCGTCCTCCTTCCGTTCCTCAAAATCCGCCGTGGACTCCTTCTTTTTTTGGGGCACGAAGAGTTCATACTTCAGATCGATCTCGTCATCGATCGCTTCCTTGAAGACCAGGTAGGTCGAGAAGTCGTCCGCTTGCAATGAGGAAATAAGCTCATCGGCGAGGGGTCCGAGTTGGGTCGTCACGAGACTTTTAGGAGAAGGGGCCACCTGCCAAATCTCCGTCCGGTCCTCTAGCAGGAGACCGATCCTTGATCGATCGTAACTCACCGTGATATCCTGTACGCCCTCCGCCAGGACCTGGGACGCCTCGATCTGCCCGGGCCAGTACATGGAGGCCTGTTCGTTTTGAAGGACAATAAGTTGGGACTTGCTCGTGAAATATGCTTTGGAGATGCCTGACCGCGCCTGGAAATGCTTTTTCTGCTCCTGTATGTGATTCAACTGGATGCCGTCTCGGCTCACTGAAACGGCTATGGCTGTGTCAAATGGATTGCGATCTGCATGACGTATGGGGCTCTCCATTGCCCTTCCCAAAACTTCAGTCCTCTCTTTCGATACATCGATGCCCAGCCGAGTAGAGGTGACGAAGGAGAGGGAGGCAAGGTCCAGCTCGGTAAGCTCTTCCTTCACCTGATCGGTCGCCGTAGTGACTCGGAAGAGTAGGATATCGTCCCTCAACACCGGGTGCGAAAGTGTTGCTCCTTCGAACTTCTTTTGCAGCAATGTGGTACCTGAGCTGTCCAGAAGAGTGATTTGATCCGAACCGAAAAGTATCAAGGGCCCGGTGGGAGAGAAAAGGGCACTTTCACAGGCCTCAGTGGTGGCTATCTTGGTTTGTCCCAAACAGAGGGAGGACCAGAGTACAGTTAGTATAACAAGGGCTTTAGAGTGCATAACGGGCGGAATTGACCAGTCTCAAATACCTAAAACTAGGTGAGGGAAAGGCCAATGCCTACCGCGCGGCATTGAAAGGGAAGAAGCGCTGTTGGTTGGGAAAGTAGGCCTGTTAGTTTACCGAAAGAATCTCGCAATCCCGATGATTTGGTCTTTTTATTAGTAGTCAGGCTGCGTAGTCCACTACTTGCAAGCGATCATCTTGCATGATGCTACTCACCAGCCAAACGTACTGTTCGGCTACCTTGTCGTAACCCAGCATACTGAAAGTATTACCGTAAGGGCATGGAGGAAAATCGGGGAATCCTCTTCGTAGTTCGTACCGGTCAGGATCCTCGTTGAATTTGGACTTTCGCACCTTAGGGACGCCGTACTTCGCCTCGTCTTGCGAATCATCGTAGGTTGCTATTTTGTATTCGACGAACAGTTTCTCGATGATCGGATGGTCGGGTAGCTTTCGAAACTGGGCCAATTCGTCGATCAAGAGACCCTTTATCCCAGCAGCGGAAGCGGTCACTGCAAAGATTTCCGAAGCATCCTCTTCCGAACCACTCCCTTCAAATCGGTAAGCTGTATCTACTTCGAAGTCCTTGGCTTCCAGGGTAATCCCTTTGGCGATTGCTCGTAGGTGCGTTTTATATAGTCTAAGCTCTTCCGTGTAGCCCTGGTCGCGTAGCATTTTTACTACATCGACCAGATTGTTTTGGTTGGATTCCATCGCGGATTAAATTTAGCAATCTGTAATCCAATCACTCGTCTGTCCAAAGACTTTTTTGCACTTCAAAGCAACTCGCGTGGGGTTTGAGCGCCGACTCCACCGCTCGTCACTCCGGCAGGTACCTACAGGTAAGCGCGAAGTCATTGTAAACCAAAATCTGATTATTTTCAAGGAGATTTCGGAACGCATCGAAGGGAATGAAAGAGCGCATAATTTTCTTGCCCAATGTCTTCGGCATCATCCTGTTGGTTTGTTTTGTGGGGTGTGCAGAACGGAAGGTCGATTTCAACGCGGAAGTCCGACCGATTCTGAATAAGAATTGCATTGCTTGTCACGGCGGTGTGAAGCAATCTGGAGGCTTCGGCATGGTGTTTCGAGCCAATGCATTGGGCAAGACGAAAAACGAGAAGTTTGGGATCGTGCCCGGCGATCCCTCCGCCAGCGAGATGATTGTTCGCATCAACCATTCGGATCCTGAGATGCGCATGCCATTGGACAAGGAACCGCTTACCCCTGAAGAGATTGATATTTTAACCCGATGGATAGCGCAAGGTGCGGAGTGGGAGGAACATTGGGCGTACCAAGCCCCACAGGAGCCACTTATTCCCAAAGGCGATTCTTGGACCTTCAATACCATCGATCAATTTACGCTGGCCGCTATGCATGAGCAGGGATTGAGTCCTTCTCCCGAGGCTGATCCGTCCGATCTCGTTCGGCGGCTTTTCCTCGACATCACTGGCCTTCCGCCCACACCGGAACAAGCGCTAGCTTTTGCAGAGGATGAATCGGACAACAAATACGAAGTGCTGGTCGATCAGCTACTGGCGTCTCCACAGTTCGGTGAGCACTGGGCCACGATGTGGCTTGATCTCGCCCGCTATGCAGATTCGCGTGGCTACGAAAAGGACTCCGAGCGCCAGATTTGGAGATACCGGGACTGGGTGATCAATGCATTGAATGCCGACATGCCTTTTGACCAGTTTACCATCGAGCAGCTGGCGGGAGATCTATTGCCTGATCCGACCTTAGATCAACTCATTGCCACGGGCTTTCACCGCAATACATTGACTAATGATGAAGGAGGTACCGATAATGAAGAATACCGGATCGCTGCAGTGATCGATCGGGTCAATACCACCTGGGAGGTCTGGCAAGGAACTACCATGGGCTGCGCGCAATGTCATGGGCATCCTTATGATCCCATCACGCACGCGGAGTACTTTGAATCATTTGCTTTCTTCAACAGCACTGCGGACTGGGACGCTCCCAACGATCATCCCGTACTGCGGGACTTCCAACCGGAGGACAGTATAAAGTTGGCGGGGATCAAGCAATGGTTGACGACACGTGCCGATGCCCAAGTTGCTAAGCGTTGGGAGCGGATGATCCGTATCAGGGAGCCCATGATTAGACCTGATCAGTTTTCATCTTATGAAAATGTCGAATATCATAACCGAGGAGATCAGAACTTTATGATCCTTCAGAATGGAAGCACTCTGACGATCAAGGACGTGGACTTGACCGATGTTGATAGGATCTATCTTTCCTATGGCAAGCGCAATGAACACCAACCGCGTGTCGTATTGAGGCTGAACTCAGCCGACGGCAGGATCATCGGACAACAAGTCATTAAGAAAAAGACAGGTTGGAGTGGTCTCCAGACCGTGCCGATTCCGATCGAGAGGCAAACAGGTATTGTCGATCTACATTTTTCAGTTGAGACCTCGGTGCCGGGTCGGGTCATGACGATCGATGGATTCCTTCCGGGGCCTAAGTTGCCAGGTCCAGCGGATCAGCAGTACGCGCAGAAGTATGCAGAGATTGATGAGCTGTTGACCGCAAATCCCGCAGTAGCCACGCCGGTGATGGTAGAAAGAGATCAGGCACGGCTGACCAATGTCTTTATTCGGGGCAATTGGTTGGTGCCGGGCGATACAGTCGAGCCCTCCATACCTGATTTATTGGGCGGTGGTAGCCAATGGGCCAATCGATTGGACCTTGCCCGATGGCTGGTCAGCCCAGAAAATCCACTGACTTCCCGGGTCATTGTCAATCGTATTTGGGCGCAGTTGTTTGGGCGGGGCATCGTCGCAACCCCAGAGGACTTCGGTACGCTGGGTGACGCACCGAGTCATCCCGCTATGCTCGACTGGTTGGCCCTAGAGTTTTCGGGTGACTTGAATTGGAGTCTAAAGCAATTGATCCGTGAGCTGGTGCTATCTGCCACTTACCGCCAAAGCGCCCGTATTGACGAGGAGCGACTGGAAAAGGATCCCGCCAACGTCTGGTTGGCTCGTGGGCCTCGTACGCGTTTATCAGCGGAGCAGGTACGCGATCAGGCGCTCGCGGTTTCCGGACTTCTCAGCGATAAGATGTACGGACCGAGCGTTATGCCTCCGCAGCCGGAGGGTGTATGGTCGGTCGTCTACAGCAACCTCAAGTGGGTGACCAGCGAAGGAGAGAACGCCTATCGAAGAGGATTGTACACCTACCTACGACGATCCAGCCCCTACCCTTCGTTTGTGACCTTTGACGCGTCGGAGCGTGAGGTGTGTGTCTCTAGGAGAATCAATACCAATACGCCGCTCCAGGCCCTCGTCACGATGAATGACCCAGTGTACCTGGCGGCCGCGCAGTCGCTGGCTCAAGAGTTGGCCACGTTAGCGCCCGATAAGACCAATCGTGCGCATCACGCTTATCTGAGTATCATGTCAAAAAAATGCTCTGAGGACAAAGCCGTGGCGCTGAGCAAGCTGCTGGAGG
>JBCCXG010000519.1:0-4968 GCA_039191945.1 Bacteroidota bacterium | reverse complement strand
TCTCAAAAGGACTGTGAAGATACACCAAAACAATGAATTTGAGATGACTAGAGAAGACTACTTATTGCCGAAAATCTTAAAATCTTATCTGCCCAATTTCATCAAACTCCTGTAACACAACAGCCGGTGCCTTAGAAACGTAGCAAGTGCTCACAATTCCCCTTTTTTAACCACACGTTGACTTCGACACTAGGCCTGCGGTCAGAGTGGTATCGACACCCAGCGTGGCATGATGGACTAGCAGCGGTACGTCATTAGAATAAAAATTGCTACTCAGAACGGCGATGGACAGCTAGGCTGTGCCTGCCTTTGCCCTGAAATCTAGAGACGAAAATTCCATCTACCAACACTTACCGAACACTCACTTCTGGGACCGCCCAAAAGAGAGACTGTTAGTGCATTACCAAGATTTTATGCCTCAATCGCCGACTCTCGGCTCTTGATAATGGTTTGAGTACGGTCTGGACCCACAGAAACCAGTGTAATGGGTACCTCCACGTGTGACTCGATGTAGCCTATATACTCACTCAGCTGTGACGGAAACCTATCGAAATCTGCAGGGATGTCCTCGCTCCACGAAGGAAATGACTTCGAAACCGTCTGCCACTCGTCGCGGTCGTAGTTCAAAGGCAAGTGGTCAATCTCTCCAGTACCATTTGTGTATCCAGTACAGACCTCCACATCTCCAATCTCCGCCAGCACATCGGCTTTCATCATATACAATTGCGTAACTCCATTGATCATGACCGCATACTTGAGGGCCGGCAGGTCAAGCCATCCGCACCTTCGAGGCCTCCCGGTTGTCGCCCCAAACTCGTTGCCCTTCTTGCGAAGCCGCTCGCCTTCCTCACCATGCAACTCGGTAGGGAAAGGGCCACTACCCACACGGGTGCAGTAGGCCTTGAAGATCCCAAAAACGTCTCCAATCTGGCGAGGGGCCACTCCCAGTCCCGTGCAGGCGCCAGCAGATACGGTATTGGAACTAGTCACAAATGGATAACTACCAAAGTCCACATCCAACAGTGACCCCTGGGCGCCCTCCGCGAGTACGGACTTGCCGCTCCGGAGAAAATCGTTGATCAAATACTGCGTATCTGTAATCTGCAGGGATCGCATAACCTCGATCGCTTCCCAAAACTGCTCCTCTTCGGCTGTGATGTCAAATTCGAATCCGTGCTGATCTAGTATCCGTGCATGACGATCTCGCAGGGCGCAATACCGGTCCTTGAAGTCTTTTTCAAGCAGGTCACCTACTCTGAGACCTACTCTGGCCATCTTGTCCTGGTAGGTCGGACCAATTCCCCGGAGCGTGGATCCGATCTTCGAGTCGCCCTTGGCGTGCTCGTACGCCCGATCCAACATACGGTGGGTGGGAAGTATCACCTGGGCCCGGTCCGAGACGATGAGTCTGGACGTATAATCGATACCAAACGGATCCAACTCCGTCAGCTCCCTGCGAAATGTGATAGGGTCGAGTACTACACCATTCCCCACCACGTTGGTGATGCCATCATGGAAAATACCGGAAGGTATCTGGTGCAAGACGTGCTTGTGGCCATCAAACTCTAGCGTATGGCCCGCGTTTGGGCCACCTTGGAAGCGCGCCACCACTTCGTACTGAGGTGCCAGATAGTCCACCACCTTGCCCTTACCTTCATCGCCCCACTGGAGCCCTAGTAATACATCAACGGAACTCATAGCTACTCTTCTATTTTCCCAAGGCTTTGGCCACTTCCTCTTCTGAGTCGACGATATTGAAGATGGCTTGCAACTTGGTGATGATCAGCAGTTTTTTGACGTGCTCTGATGGGTTGATAAGGTACATCTCTCCGCCTTTGTTTCTAAACTTGGTCAGGATGGTGATCAGTACGCCAATCCCGCTGGAATTGATATAACGGACGTCGGAGATGTTTACCAGGCAATACTGGGCGGCCTTTCTGGACAAGATATCATTGACAAGTTCGACAAGTTCAGGTCCTTTGTTTTCACCGATGAGGTCCCCTGAGAACTCTATTTTAAACAAATTATCTTCCAGGGTATGTGTGTAAGTCATGGTTTTGCGGGTTTATGAAAAGGGGTGATGCTCTACGCTGATTCCGAACTACTGGTTTCTTGCATCTTATTTTCGCAATTGGGCTTTTGGCAATTGCCATAGAGTATCAACGAATGATGCAGTACCTCGAATTGTAAGAGACCACCGACAGTATTCTGTATGTTTTGGATGCGCGGATCGCAGAACTCGACCACTTTATTGCAGTCTGTACAGATCAGGTGATCATGCTGACGGAAACCATACGACTTCTCGTACTGGGCCAAATTCTTGCCGAACTGATGCTTGGTCACTAGATCACACTCTACTAGCAAATCGAGGGTGTTGTACACCGTAGCACGACTCACCCGATAGTTTTTTTCCTTCATACTGATGTACAAAGACTCCACATCGAAGTGTCCTTGCCTGGTGTAGATCTCCTCGAGAATGGCGAAGCGCTCAGGTGTCTTTCTCAGCGTCTTATTTTCCAGGAATGCCGTAAATATTTTCTTGACTTCTTCGAGAATCGTCTCTTCCTGTGTCATGGGTCAAAGATAGAATGAAATTATATCTCGTTTTTGTTGTGTCGAGATACATTTAACACGCCCTCCACGTTTTCAAGTTTCCCAAGCATAAGGTCCAGGTGTCCGGTATCCTCTACGTAAAGCTGAATCTCTCCTTCGAAGATGCCGCCCTCGGTATTGATGGTCATGGCTCTCATGTTGATCTTGAGCTCACTGGATATGACGTTGGACACATCATTGATCAATCCAATGCGGTCAGTGCCGATGATCTTTATAGAGGCCTCGAATGTAGAGTCTTTTTGAGAGCTCCACTTGGCCTTGACTACGCGATACCCATAGTTGGACAACAACTCCGGTGCATTGGGGCAGTTGGTTCGGTGAATTTTGATGCCTTCTGCTACGGTGATGAAGCCAAATACGTCATCGCCCGGGATGGGATTGCAGCACCGGGAAAACTTGTAGTCTACGACGTCTAAATTGTCCCCGATCAATAAAATATCGTTTGCTGTATCGACGGCTGATTTTTTTCGAGGTTTACTCGCGGGCGAGGGCTCCGAGCTTGGAACGGGAGCGATGGTCTTTTCTTCCTTCTCGTTAAATCTTTTGAGTTCATTGTGATCAATCTTTCCCTTGCCCACCAGAAAGAAAAGATCGGTCGGTGTGGGCACGTTGAAATAGGAGACCATTTTATTGATTGTAGATTGATCGAAGGGCAGCTTGATCTGCTTTAGCTTTCTTTTCACTACCTCCCGTCCTTCGGAAGCAAACTTCTTCTTTTCGTCTTTCAGTGCCTCTTTGATCCCGTTTTTGGCCTTGGAGCTGACTACGTACTTGAGCCAGTCTTCGTTGGGCTTCTGCTTTTTACTCGTTAGGATCTCAACCTGATCTCCATTTTTGAACTGATAATTGAGCGGTACGAGTTTTTGATTCACTTTCGCCCCGATGCATCTGCTCCCGATCTCCGTATGTATGTCAAAAGCAAAGTCCAGCGTGGTGGCGCCACTGGGGAGCGTAACGAGGTCTCCCTGAGGCGTGAAGGTAAATACCTCCTCATTGTAAAGGTTGGATCGAAAATCGTCCACGAACTCGATGGCAGAAGAGTCGTTTTGCTCCAGGACGTCACGGACTTTGGCAATCCACATTTCCAAGCCCATCTCCTGCCCACCATCTTTGCTCTCCTTATACTTCCAGTGGGCGGCATATCCTTTCTCTGCGATATCGTCCATCCGCTTGGTTCGGATCTGCACTTCTACCCACTGACCAATGTCGCTCATCACCGTCGTATGCAGTGACTCGTAGCCGTTGGCTTTGGGGATACTGATCCAATCCCTCAATCGCTCAGGATTGGGTTGATAAAAATCGGTCACCACTGAGTAGACCTGCCAGCATAAGGCCTTCTCGTGCAAGGGTTCGGTCTCCAAAATGATTCGGATCGCAAACAAATCATAGACCTCATCAAATCCGACTCCCTGCTTTTGCATCTTAGTCCAAATAGAGTGGATGGACTTCGGCCGGCCTTTGATTTCATAGCTCACACCCATACCCTCCAGCGAGTCTTTGATCGGTTTGATGAATGAGCGAATGAACTTCGTTCGCGCCTGTTTGGTCGCATTGATCTTTGAGGCGATATCTCCGTATACTTCTCGATCCGTGTATTTCAGGCAAAGATCTTCCAGCTCGGATTTGATCGCATAGAGCCCCAGGCGATGTGCCAATGGCGCGTAGATATATTTTGTTTCGGAGGCGATTTTCAGCTGTTTGTCCCGCGGCATACTGTCGAGTGTCCGCATGTTATGCAAGCGATCCGCCAACTTGATCAAGATGACCCTCACATCCTCCGAAAGGGTCAGAATCATCTTTCGGAAATTCTCCGCTTGTTGGGATGAACCCTGGTCAAAGACCCCGGAAATCTTCGTGAGGCCGTCAATAATCCTGGCGACCTTGACACCAAACAGTCGTTCTATATCAGACAGTTGCAGGTCGGTGTCTTCTACTACATCATGGAGTAGGGCTGCGACAATAGACGTTGTACCTAGTCCGATCTCGTCTACGCATATAAAAGCAACAGAAATGGGATGGAAGATGTAGGGCTCCCCTGAGCGCCGACGCATGCCTTGATGTGCCTTCATCGCGGTATTGAAGGCTTTTTTTATGATCACTTGATCGTCTGCCTTCAGGACAGGCTTCGCATGCCGCAACAGCATTCGGTATCTTCGCAGTACCTCCTTGTTCTCTTCCTCTATTTGCGTGTCCAGCATTTAGTTGTACGAAAAATCTTTACTTGTTTCCTGGAAACATTTTTTGCCTATCTTTGCCCTCCTATTTTGCGGATGTGGCGAAATTGGTAGACGCACTAGACTTAGGATCTAGCGCCGCGAGGCATGGGGGTTCGAGTCCCTCCATCCGCACTGCTGC
>JBCCXG010000518.1:0-4968 GCA_039191945.1 Bacteroidota bacterium | reverse complement strand
TCTTGAATAAGCGGTTGCTGTCGCCATACGGAAACATCGGTACGGAACGGATACTGCCCCGTAATCAATCCGTATCGCGAGGGGTGACACAATGGTCCGGCAGCGTGTGCGTCCAGGAACCGCATGCCTTCTGCAGCCAGGCTGTTGATATGCGGAGTCGGAATCTTCGAGTCCTCATTATAAGCGGTCAGGTCGCCGTACCCCATATCGTCCACCAAAATGATGACAATATTGGGAAGCTCATTTTCCACTTGAGGGGATGATGTGCAAGCGCACAAGGAAGGTAACAACACGGCGAAGAGCCGGTAAGTCTGTGGGGGCAAAAGACGTTTGATCATGATTCGGGTATTCCTCCCATCAATGCTCGGCAATTATTTTGATCAATCCACACAATGTTCGTCGGAATATGATCATCTTATTTCATCCTAAACCTATCCAAAGGCATTTTTTATGAAACCCAAACCCGATATCATGAACAAATACAATCGTCGCACGGCATTAAAGACCCTTGGGATGAGCTCCCTGGCGGGCGGACTCTGGGGACTCTCCAGCCACTCAGCGCTGGCTAGCCGGAGTAAAACAAAGGGCCGTCACGCCGGTGAGGTGAAACCAAAAATCACCAACGTACGGGCGATCATCACCGCTCCTTATAACATCAACCTGGTCATTGTCAAAGTAGAAACAGACCAGGATGGGCTATATGGCTTGGGATGCGCCACCTTCACCCAACGCGCCCACACGGTGGTATCTGCCATCGACGACTACCTAAAACCCTTTTGTATCGGGCGGGATGCCTCCAACATCGAAGACCTGTGGCAGGCTGCCTATCAGGGGTCCTACTGGAGAAACGGCCCCGTACTCAACAATGCGCTGAGTGGTGTGGACCAAGCTTTGTGGGACATCAAAGGAAAAATGGCTGGGATGCCCGTCTATGACCTCTTGGGCGGCAAAGTAAGGTTCGCGGTCGATACCTATGCCCATGCGTCAGGATCTTCCCTGGAGGAGGTCATGGAAGATGTCGACAAATACCAGCAGCAGGGATTTCGACACATTCGAATGCAAATGGGTGGCTACGGCACTACAACTTTTGAACTCAGTGAGGACTACAAGGAAGCAGGATTCGCCCGCAAGGAGGATCGTACAATGGATGCCCAAGCCTACAAGCGAGCAACGGTTGCTCTCTTCGCTGAGGCCCGTAAACGCTACGGCGACGGCATCGAATTGCTGCACGATATACACGAACGTCTGCAACCTATGGATGCGATCGACCTTCTTGAGCGGGTGGAAGAATACCGCCCCTTCTTCATAGAAGACCCGCTATCTCCGGAGAATAACCGATGGTTTCCTATGCTTCGTGAACATACCACGGTGCCCATCGCCATGGGAGAGCTCTTCAATAGCCCCCATGAATGGGTGGACCCGATAGCTAACAGGTACTATGACTACATCCGTATCCATATCTCACAGATTGGGGGCATCACCCCAGCCATGAAGGTGGCGCGCCTCGGTGAGTGGTTCAATGTGCGCACGGCCTGGCACGGTCCCGGTGATACCTCGCCGGTAGGGCATGCGGCCAATGCCCATATCGATCTGGCGGTATGGAACTTCGGCATCCAGGAAGCAGCGGGGATAATTAGAGATGCCAATGAGCCGATGATGGAGGTCTTCCCAGGCACTCCGACGGTCAAAAACGGCTACATGCACGTCAACGAAGCGCCTGGCCTCGGCATAGACATCGATGAAAAAGCGGCCAAAAAGTATCCACCCGTGACTTACAATTACAATTGGACACAGGTGCGATCCAAAGACGGCACACCGATCAGGCCTTAGTGACTGGCCTCGGGGCTCATAGAAGGAAGTGGCTCGGGATGTTCCAGAGGGCATCGCGAGCCAGGAATGGTAGCGGATCTGTGATCCGAATAGCAGCAATGGCTACGGCGCAATGCGTTCCATCTCCACCGAAAAAGGGAAGATCCGCTTGCCTTGATAGGCATAAAATGGGATGAGATTGCATTCGATATTAGGAAGGTTCACATTGTTCATCACAATTACATCCCCACCTTCCGATTGCATCGCCTGATGGACGATCGTACCGGTCTCCAGGTACATCTTGCCTCCACCTTCGATAGGCTGAATGAATTTGAATTTGACATTGTACTGTCCTGCAGCAATCGCCACTTTCCACATGCCGTGAACCTCTTCCTGAGTCCAAAGGCCGCGCTCGCCTCCCGCATCGTTTCGATTCAAAACCGTCGGGTTTTCATACTCAGACCCCACAGCGATTCGAGGTGGGGTAACAAGATTGGGTGAATTCACCAACTCGGAATAGATCCGATCCAGTTCTCCCTTCAGCTCGGTTGCCATCTCCTTATTGTTCGCAACCAGATTCTCCAACTCGGAGGGATCTTCTTGCACGTTGAACAACTCGAAATCACTCAGTTGCGCATTGTAATCGGTGTGCCCCACCAGTTTGTGGGCTCCCTTTTGTAGCGCAATGTTGTGGTACAACTCGGGATACCTTCGGGTCCAGTAGAAGAACAAGGACCGATCCGCCCAATCTGCTTCATCTCCGTTGAGCAATGGTATCATGCTCTGTCCATCAATGGAACGATCATTCGGTAAGGTAGCCCGACACAACTCCGTCAGTGTCGGGAGCACATCCAGGTGAGCAGTGATGGCGTCGATTTGCGCCTGCTCCGGAAACTTCGATGGGTACCGAAAGAAGAAAGGGACTCGGGTGCCACCCCGGTACACGCTCCCCTTGCGACCGTTCATGTAGTCGTTGTACCTTCTTTGTTGCGGGCCATTATCTGTCATGAAAATCACGATCGTCTTATCCGTGATATCCAGCTCATCCAGTTTATCCAGTACCTTCCCAAAGTTCCAATCGATATTGGAGACCATGCCATAGACGCGCCTGGCATCCTCTTTATCCTTTTCGGTCATTGTATGCCGGATGGGCTGTTCGGTCGCAGTCGTTGGATCCACATCCGCATACATGTCGTAGTAGGCCTGTGGTACTTGTAATGGGGTGTGGGGAGCGTTGTAAGCCAGGTAACAGAAGAAGGGTTTCTCGGCGTTTTGCTCGATGAACTCCACCGCTTGATCCGTAAAGACATCGGAACAATACCCCTCGTACTGTTCGGTCGCACCATTGTGCCAAAGGATAGGATCAAAATAGCTGCTATCTGTACCGGCAAAGAAATTGGTGACGTCGCCGGGCTGTCCCATGCCGCCGGCCAGGTGAATCAAAGACTCCTCGAAGCCCTGGTCCATGGGTCTGGAAGGATAATTATCGCCCAAATGCCACTTGCCGAAGATCCCGGTGCTATAACCCGCATCCCCCAAGACCTCCGCGACGGTCACTTCACCAGGAGCCATAATCGCCCCGCCATTGTAGGTATCGCGAATGCCGGTTCGCAACGAATACCGCCCCGTTAAGAGACTGGCACGTGTGGGTGCACAGACCGGTGAGACATGAAAATTGTCAAAACGGATGCTCTGTTGTGCAAATGCATCGATTCGAGGGGTTTGGATTAAGCTGTTGCCGTGAAACCCTAGGTCCCCATAACCCTGATCGTCGGTGATGACCAAGATGACATTGGGCCGATCGATCACAGGCTCACTTTCTTGCGTGGGTTGAGCGCAGCTGAGAAGAAACAATAGACTAATGAATGCGAAGTATCTTGTGAGCATGATTTGGGTCTTAAAAGGATCGATCGAAACTAGATTAAGCTTTGCGAGGCATGATGGCCGCGCAGTTCGCCCAAAGGTATTCCGCGCTTTTCTTCAGCTCGTTTTTCTGATGATTTTGCATGAAGATGGTTTTGTCAGCACCCTCCGGCACCACCAGTGCTTCCATCGCCTCGCCGTCTCGAACCATGTGAAAGAAATCCAGGAGCAGCGATGCTTTCAAGTCGGGGAATCCTTCCCAAAACTCCTCGGTCAGAAACGGGATCTCCCGGGCATCTCCTGATATGCTCTCGATGTGAAAAGGGGCTGCAGGGCATAACGCGGCCATCCGTTCGGTATAAGACTTGAAGTCCATGGACCCCTCCCCAAGGGCGGTCCATTGGAAATGAGCGCCCCCGGCTGATGGCCATACCCGATAGTCCCGGATGCTGGTGCAGAGCACGTGCTTGCCCAACATTTCCAGCTGGTTCATCGGGTTTTCCATGGCCCACACGGAGTTGCCCGGATCCAACATCACACCGCAGATGTCCGTGCCCACTCCGTCAACCAGTTGCAATAGCTCCTCCGAACGCATGTCACCCGCATGGTTTTCGATGGCGAATTTGATGCCCACATCCGTGATCTCAGAACGCATCGATCGAAGGACCGAACTGATCTCCTCCATCCTGGCGATGATCCCACCCTCGGTGTATCGATCCTGGATACTGCCAATCCGGCAATTGACCGAAGGAGTGTTGAAGATCCTCGCAATCCGGATACCCTCGCGCACCAACTCGGTCGGTGTGCCAAAACGATCGGAGTAAGACGGGGAGTTGAGGCTGAGTCCACCGACACCAAAGTACAATCGCATCCCTTGGGCTTGCAGGCGATCCTGTAAGGACTGCAGATGGCTGTTGTCCAGACTTTCGAAGTAATCGAGGCCATTGAGTAGCAACGACCTCATGCCTAACCCATTGGCGTAGTCGATGAGTTGTCCTGCCTGCCATCGCATGCCGCGTACCGCGTGGGCGTCCATGCCCAGGGGGATCTTCGCCTGTACCCTAGCTGCCGGCCAGGTAGAAATGGAGGAAGCCGCGAAAGCTCCAAGTGCTGATTGCTTTACAAATGCTCGTCTTTTCATGGTCTTTGGGTCAAAAAAGTGATCAATCAGTGATGGGGGTAATGGATTGGAAGGACAACTCCCACTCCTCGAGCTCCATCATGAGTTGCGACATGATGGCTGTGTTTTGCTCGCTCAAGTCATTGCTTTCTTCCAAGTCAGAGGATAAATTGTAC
>JBCCXG010000517.1:0-4970 GCA_039191945.1 Bacteroidota bacterium | reverse complement strand
GTAGGCTATCAAAGGGGCACCCGAAATATCGGGTGCCCTTTTTCTTTTTTGTGACCAAGGCAAGCAGGTGGCGACATCCGTCACCCCAAGGACATTTCGCGCACCTTCTCGATGAGCCGCACAAAGAGAATCTGGCCGTATCGATTATAGCCTTCCTTGCAACACGGACATACTCACTAGTTGTAGCTATTTTCCTATCACTACAACTAGTAAGTCAGTATTTCACTAGGTTTAGCAATTGATAAAGGGCTTGCTTCCAGTCACTTTTGCACTGTTTAGATTGGTTCTAAATAGCGATGAAAAAAGTACTACTTGCTCTTTGTCTATTCGGAGTGTCCATAGGACTCCGTGCCAACACCATCACTGGACGGGTGATCGATGAAGATAAGGATCCCATTCCGGGTGCTTCAGTGGTCATCGTCGGGACCACTACCGGTACGGTCACCGACAACGAAGGGCGATTCCGACTGACACAAATCAGCAGTGGCAAACACACCCTTGAGATCTCGTCCGTCGGATTCCAGGCGCTAAGGAAGTCCGTCACGGTAAGGCAGGGTCAAAGCGTCGATCTCAGCATTTCACTAGAAGAGGAAGTAGCGGAGCTAGAATCGGTACTGATCACTGCCAAAACCGAAAGCCGATTGATCTCGGAAAACCCCATCCAGACCGTCTCACTGGATGCGCGAGCGGTCCGGGTTACGCCGGTAGATGCACAAATGCTTTTGAGAAACTCCAGTGGGGTTCAGGTCCGCCAAAGTGGAGGGGTCGGTTCAGAATCTGCGATCAGTCTGAATGGTTTGACCGGAAATGCAGTGAGGATCTACTATGATGGAATACCGATCAACAATCTCGGGGGCGTCATCAACATCAACAACGTGCCCATCAATCTCATCGACCGCATCGACGTGTACAAGGGCGTAATGCCCATCTCCGTAGGCACCGATGCCTTGGGGGGAGGCATCAACATAGTCACTCGAAACATCAACGAGGACTTCCTGGAAGCTTCCTACGAAATCGGTTCTTTCAACACGCACCGGGCATCATTTGTGGGTAGAAAGGTCTTAGGTAACGACATCGTACTGGGAATCAATCAGTTTTTCACGCATTCGGACAACGACTATCTTATGCGCGACATCGAAAACGACACCTATACAGAGGTGACCAATCCATTCGGGGGCACCCAATTCGAACTGACCCGTGAGACCATCGATGCGAGAAGATTTAACAACCAACATACCTCCTCAATCTCGGAAGTAAGTCTGGGAATCAACAATCAGATATGGGCGGACCAATTCCAGGTCAAAGGGCTCTTCGGCTACCGAAGGGATGAATTGCTGCACGGGATCTCTATTCTGGCAGGTACCGATCCCGCCGGGCAAGCCAAGCAAGATGGAACAACCTTGATGGGAATCGTCAATTATAGAAAGAGGTTCAACAACAAATTTGACGTCAGCTACTATGGAATGATTGCACGGAATCAAACAAATGTCAATGATTCAACCGCGAACCTCTACAACTGGAGACAAGAGATAGCGCCAAGGCCCAGAACAGAAGGCGATGGGTTTGGCGAAGTGCTAGGTCGACCCACTGCGAGGACCACCAATGAGACCATGAGTGTGCATCGGGCACTTTTCAAATATGACCTGAACGAAAGCCATAGCATTTCAGCCTCATTGTTCTACAACTACAATGGAATTACAGGTACCGATCCTTACGGCTTGAGATTGAATATCAATGGAGAGACGATCGAGCCTGCGGCAGAGCCTTCCAACTTTCATACCTATATCTCGGGAGTAGGTTGGACTGGACAATGGTTGGGCGATCGGCTTGAATCCATCCTCTTTCTAAAGTCTTACAACTTTAGGGCACGGGCGATCAATCTGTCCGTTTTCAATGGCGCTTCCCAGCTTGTCTACTCTGAAATAGACGGCGATAAGCCAGGCTTCGGTCTAGCGCTGAAGTATAAGGTGGTGAAGAACCTTTTCGTACGATCAAGCTTTGAACGAACGGTACGAATTCCCACGGTTGCTGAGGTCTTTGGCGACTTCATTCTGATACGTAGCAATTTTGGCCTGAGGCCTGAAGAATCATACAATTATAATCTGGGAGTAAACTTTGGCAAAACCACTAAGGACTACGATATCTCGCTTGATCTGAATGGTTTTGTCAGGAACCAAAATGACCTCATCCGCCTGGCCGTCCAAGGGGCTGGTACGAGCGCAGTCTTCGAAAACGAAGCAAAGGCGCTGGCCCAGGGGGTCGAGTCGACACTGAAGGTTGGGTTCTTTAACCAATTCTTCATGACGCACAACTTCACCTACCAAAGTATCACCTTGAGAGAAGTAGAGACAGAGGCAGAGGAGGAGTTCATTGGCAACCAGATCCCTAACATCCCCTCTTTGCTATACAACGTCCAGTTTTCCTACAAAGTCCGACGGTTGCTAGGCCTTCGGAACAAGGTGAGCTTTTTTGTCAATTATTACCATACCAACGAGTTCGCAATTACGGATGTCTTGGATCAAAACACCGCCAATGACTTCAATATCGTGCCTGCTCAACACCAGGTAGATGTTGGCACCACAGTTAAGATTTCGCCCTCATGGACCGTTTCAGGTTCCGTCAATAATGTTTTGAACCGGGAGCTATTCGACAACTTTCGAATCCCAAAGCCTGGGATCAATGGGGCGATCAAAGTAAGCTATAAAATCAACTAACAAATCATAAAAGAATGAAATACCTGGGACTATTTGGCATCGCTGCCTCTTTCGTTTTGCTAGCAGCCTGTAGCAATGATGATGATGGCACTGGGGAACCCGAACTTTTCAAGAGTTCAGGCTACGTGATCACCGTGCAAACCCCTAGTAACTCAGCCATCACAAAGTACTTCGAAACACTACCTATTGGAGGGACTGCTGACCTCTCCACGGGTGGCACTGACTATTCGAACTTTTTTGGACGAGATGTATTCGACAACGCGCTATACATGGCGGATCCAAATGATGATGCAGCCATGGTCAAGATCAAAGTACGGCAAGACGAGAGCTTTGAAATCGTAGGAAGTATTGCCGTAGGTACACGTGGTGTGATGATGCACATTCGTGATTCAGGACTCGGCGTTTTTCAAGACGAAAGTGAAAGAGCCATCACAGTCTTCGACCCGATCGAAATGAGAGAGATCGGCGAAATCGACATGTCCGACGCCAACCTTCAAGGAGGTGAATTCCCCAGATATATGGACTTCTACTATTCAGGCAACTTGGTTTATGCCTTGACAAGAACCGCGTCTGGTGTCACGCCGGACTCACTAACCGTGCACGTCGCCGATGTACAAACAGGTCAATTTGTGGAGGAGCAGTACATTGATGCAGTCGTCACTACCTGGGCCGGTGCAGCCAACTCTGTTTACGACGAAAGCGGCAATGCCTATTTCGGTACGATCGGAGATCTCGCCTCTTTCGCTCCTGCATTGATGTTTAAGATCGATGCCTCGACCGGATTGGATACCGATTATGCTTTCAACGTGGCGCAGACCCTAAACCCTACGAACTTCGCTTTACAAAACTTCTATCTGGAAATCTATATCGGGAACAACAAGGCGCTTGGGACTGTGGCAGTCGATACTCCAGCGGAATTGTTCCAGCTCATTGCGGATAGAGGTGGTATAGAAAACCTGACACAAGAGGATTTCCAAACTGCTTTGAACATTCTCTTCACCGCCAAAAATGGCGCTTGGTGTTTATTCGATCTGGCGGCACAAACGGTTGAGGTCATCCCAGGGATTCCGAGTGTTTCCAGCTTCGCAGTAACGGGTGCATTGCGAGATGGCGATGTGGTGTATCTGCCGGTCGCTTCAGATGAGAACAATGAGTACTATTCATACAACATTAATACGGGTGAAACCGCATTGGCTTTTGATGTAGTAGGAGGCTCACTCCTCTCTATTCATAGCCTAACCCAGGATTGACCCAGATCGTACTATGGCACTGACTGTTCTGACCATCGCCTGCTTCCTCCTATATGCGACCTCCAAGTACTTCCCGATGCAGGGTATGTCTTGGATCGACCGACGCAAAGGGCTCTGGGTTGGGATCGGCAGTGCCATGGTACTCTTGTCGTTGTATCTATTTACCCTCTCCTACGATTTTGCGACCGCGCTGATGTTTTGGATGATCGCGTTCATGACCTTGCTGTCGGCGATTGTGGTTTCGGTCAAGTTGAACTACAAGTCCATCTGGGTTTGGGGCGGGGTCTGTCTACTGTTTGTTTTGATTGATCTACTATAATGCCAGCAAAGAAGAAGTACTTGTCGTCGGGTTGGGTAAGATTTAGCAAAGTCTTGGCAATCATATTCGGGGCCTATGCGGCCACCGCTACACTCCATATCGCCATCGCAAAAAATGTTGTCGACGACGTACCCATACTACTGACTTCGACCTACTCTTCCTTCTTGTGCTGGATAGGCCTAATGACCATGGTTTACATGATCCGAAGGGCCTGGATCGGCTGGAGTATTTTGTTGTTGATCACGGGGATCAGTAGTACTTTCATCTTCCTTTAACATTATGAAAAAGCTCAGGGGCCTCGGAAATAAAAACTACAATGTGCTTTTTCACACGCACACGGTAGCAGGCATTGTCATCAGTTTTGCTTTGTTCGTCATCTTCTACGCGGGTGCATTTTCGCTCTTCCGACACGAAATCCAACAGTGGGAAAACGTCGACCTTCGGCAGCCGGTCGCAGAAGATTTCGACTACGACCTCGCTTTGGCGGCTGTCGATAGCGCATACGGTGGCCTCAATTACCATCAAAATACGAACATATGGCTCCCAACAGAACACTCTCCACTGTTCTATGTGTATGGGGCCATCAATGATACGGATTCGACCACGGAGCGCATGGCAGCCTATGTGAGCCCAGCGACCATGCAGATTCAGGACGTCCGGGAACCACGCACCACGGTTGGCAATACC
>JBCCXG010000516.1:0-4974 GCA_039191945.1 Bacteroidota bacterium | reverse complement strand
TGCTCGGGATCGTTGCTCCCACAGCAGAGCAACCGCCTCGCACGACCAGTCGAGGCAAGAAAATGCGATGCGATTGAGCTGTGGCAATCGAACCGCGTCAATCTGCTGCACGAAGCGGAGGTACCAGGTAAAGGAGGCTTCCGGTGTTTGGGTTTTGCAGATCATGTGCATCATGGCCGGTATCATATGATCGCCGATGTCCCCGTTAGTCGCATGGTGGGCTTCCAGAAACCATTGATGGACCTGTGCATGCTTGTCCCCGGTCCTCGACCAAAATTTGTAGCCATAGTACGCCTTTCTGATCTTATTTCCCTTGGTCTCACCGAAGATAGCTTGCCTTGTATCGATCAGATCGATAACCCGTTGTTGATAGTGACTTCTTAAGCTATCGTGTTCCGTAGTAGCCGCTAGACCCTCATATATCTTGATTCCATTGATGTAAATGGATGGATTCAAATCTGGTGCGTGGGTCAACAACCATTGCAGTGGTAAGACGCTTTCGGCCAGCTGGCCGGCCTTCATGTAGTCGTCATACATGGCTACTTTTTCCCTCGCGGTCGAGGTATCATTGGGCCAGACCCACTGCCCCTGGGCCTGCAGGGAGGTGACCGAATTCATAAGGAAAACCGTAAGGCAAATTATTCTTTGCATACTTCGCTTTTTTTTTGAGTCAGGATCTTCCAATCCGCCGCTCGATGGTGGGCTTGGATAAGGGCTACGATCATTACGATGAGCGCAATGATCAACTCAATGAGTTGCCGTCTCCGGGCAGTATGGCCGATTTTTCGTCGCATAGGTCAGATGTATTTTGATCCAACGATAAGACTTGAGGCTTCGAGTCCCTCGGAAAGTGCCCGCAAATGCATTGTACAATGTTTTACAATAGGATTTGAGGGCGTTTTGACTATAATAGAGGATATGAGACCTTCTGATCGGAGGAGATTTGAACAGTTGAAACTTGAAGTGGTCAGGCGCATGCGATCTGAGCACCCGGATCTCTCAGCAGATATCTCCACCTGGCGAAAAAGGGAATTGGAGCTCCTTCAAGAAGCGCTCTCCCGAGAGACCAAGAGTCAGGTGAGTGAGAAGTGGTTCTACACGCACATGAAGTCGAATCATGGGTCGCTTCCGAGGATCGACATGCTGGACATGCTGTCGCAATTTGTTGGCTACAAGAATTGGGACGATTTCAGACCGAGTAGGTCGACAGCCTTTCCCCTCCCGTGGATGGGGTCGCTATTGGCCATCCTTTCTGTCGTGGGACTCGGCTGGTGGATACTGATTCCTAGTTGCAGCACTTTTTGTTTCGTCAATCTCTTTGGTCGTCAGCCGATAAATAGTGCAAGTATCGATGTATTCGTTCATCCTACAGACGAGTCTCCTTTGATGTTGTCCATTGATGAACAAGGATGCGTTTGCGTCCAGGAAGTGGACAATGAGGTGAAAATGACCGTGCGGTCGGCCTACTTTGTGAATGACACCATCCTTCGACGCCCGAGCAACCGTGCGATTGAGTTTGTTGCCCTCCGTCCGGATGACAATGCCCAGATGATCAGAATGTTCGCCAATGGAAAGGTCGAGGATTGGCAACGGTATCGCGCGCACTTGCTTGGCATGTTTATGCCAAATGCTCGCATCTATGAATTTGCCCAACGGGCCACGGCACCGGTTGGGCTGTTCAATCGCGAGGAATTTGTCGATTTGCTCACGCTTCCGTACATGGAGCGCGCAGATCTGAAGATCATAGAAATCGCGTACGAGCGCGATAAGATTATCACCCTTCGCTTCGAAAGAAAATGAAAATGACTCAACAGTATTTGCTTCTGGCCCTGCTGTTACTGTCAGCTTGTGCCACTACCAAACGCCCGGACCCCGAGCTGATAGAAGATGACGGCGGACCCCTTGAGGCGATCTACGTGTCCAGCGTCCCTTCGGAGGCGGATCTAGAACAGTTCCGGTCTTCGGCGCTTAGAAAGTTTCGCGATGTCTTGCGATTGTCGCAAGCTTTGGTGGACACGACCTATGCGCCGGAGATCCGTGAAGCGACACTGCTTTCATGGCGGCGCTTTTGGCAACTGGCCGAGGGATCAAGAGGGCAGGGCGAGCAGCTAATTATCCCACAATTGGCCGGGGTGAATGAGGGCGACGTTAGCATCTCTGATTTTCAAAAAGTCGGCGCCATCTATCGAGCGCGTGTTGGTGCGGATGATATACAGTTCGATGCCATCCTTGTGCAGGTGCAGAAGACATTTGGGAAGGAGATCCATTTGGTTTGGGACGTGAGATTTGACCTGCCTTCAATAGATTAAATAGGAGAAAACCACGCTGCTGCATTGTGACTTTCTCCTAACCCTTGAAACCGATTCTTATTGATCGATCACCAAATAGGTAAATGTCTGATTCACCAAACTGTAGGCAATCTCTCCGAAGGCGGCAGGCCCTGAGTAACCGATGTCGTGATTTTCCAGATCACCATACATATAATTGAGTATGCAGTTGCAGTTGAATATCATGTTGTTTCGGTCTTCCAGCTGCTCTACTCTTTCCCGAAAAGCTTCTGCATAGGAGACAGCTGCTTTCTTTGAGAACTTGTATTTATAGCCTTTGAATAGTGGCGCGTAGAAAGTCACGGCCCTTTCATCCGCTTTCAAAAATTCGAAACTAGCATTGATCCCTGCTCCTGCGTAATCACACACAAGCGGGTACTTGGTATCAATGTCATGCTCGATCAAGTAATCGTAGAGGTTTTTCTTCTCACCGTTGATGAGGCAGTCCGTTTGTTTGAAGGAGGTCTCAATGGGCTCTATCACCACATCGTCACTATGATCTTGTCCAAAGATGTTGACGATCTCCAGTCTTGCGACCTGATGGTCTTGTAGGCCGATATGAAGCGTCACTGCCTTCTCAATAAAAACCTCTCCCGTGAGCCCATTAAAAGTCTTTGTTAGCCGCCCGTTGCTCAGGTCTTCCAAGCTGACGCCGGCTACCAAACCAATCACGGGATTGTCGTACAGCTTGTCGTAGCTATCGGCATTGACGGCGAATTCTTGATGCACCGGCTGGTAGGCAGGGATGATCGTGAACTGAAAGCCGTTGTCAAACCCCTGGACGGCAATGTTTTTGATGTCATCGGCTCCGTAAGATTTGACAGTCCACTCTTTGGCATAATCCGTAAAATCCGTGACGAAGACATGCTCCTGGTCGAAGACTCCTTTCGTCCCTTTCAGGTAGAAGTAGGGCATCGTACCCCCTATCCAGTTGCCCTGAGGTAAGGCCGTTAAAAGTGCTTCTTCTCCGAATATGACCAATAAGCGCTCCTTTTTGATCAGCGCCTCGGCTTCGGCTATTGTTAATAGTTTGTCTTGCATGCTTACCACTCTTTAAAAATTATTTTGAAATCACGCTGAACAGATCTACTATATTTTGACGCCAACTTGTAGAGGTCTTCAACGGCGTCCTCAATGGTTATCTGGCCACTTTTGATCTGGTTGGAAGTTTTGAAGCACTTCATTTTGAGGACGAAATTGTCAAAATGATGGTCGCTGCTGCCCGTGACGATCGATCGCCACTCCGGCCGGTTTTTGGGTGGGATGTTTGTATTACCCAGCATGTATTTTTTTGTTAGATGGCTACTTGTTGTCTATTTTTCGACATCCAGTTTTCTTATCAGACCCAGCACGAGGCATCCTGCTGAAAGGAAGGCGATTGTCGTAGACAACTAACCGTTGCTAGCAAAGAAATGTTGGCCAGGTCAACATCCTGAAATTCTGCTTCACTAGCGCCTCCGACCCTTTCACTCAATACGCTTTACAGGGGCTTAGATTTCAATGGAGTTTGACGATATCCCCGTCGCGAAAGATGCCCGGGTCGACGTTGATGTCCAGGGAGGGTTGACGGTAGAGGCCAGGAGGCACGCTCAAATCGGCCAGGTAAAGCGGGCCGCTGACGGCCCTAACCCCCCGAGCAAACAAACCCTTCTTAGGAAGCGCCAAAGTCATCGTGGCGTCTGCCTTCACCACGGGATGATAAACGACTCCCGACGTCAAATCTACACCCGACGGGGTATCCAGTGAGATGACCTTTGCCGCAGAGCGATTGATCCAGTCGATCATTTCTTTTACTTGGCCTCTTGGAGCGCCCTTAACGCTGTAGCCAATGAGGCCATCAATGATGAGATCGATGGGGTGCTGGAGGTCCTCCATTTCTGTCACGGGGACACCCATTTGCTGCAGGATTTCCATTTGATGCTGAGGCACAGGGGCCATCCGCGAGGATGAGACCATCACGCGCACATCATATCCCCAATTGGCAAGTCGCCTTGCACAAACCATGCCGCCTCCACCGTTACCTCCTGTTCCTGCCATGACTACCACTTTTGCTCGATCCCTGTGAGATAGGAAGAGTTTCCGAGATAAGATGGCGAGGCATCTACCGGCATTCTCCATCATTTGTATCAGGTTGATGTGGTAGGTTTCGATCATTAGTCGGTCCACTTCTATCATCTGCGCTGTAGTGATAGACGGCACGGGTTGGGAGGGCATTGGGATCATGGGCGTTTGAAGAGGTCTCTAGATCATTCTGCAAGGTAAGCAACAAGATCGCGGGATGGCTTTTTGCAAAGGGTTGTGGCCAACGTCTCTTGGACAGCAATGATTGGATAAGGGAAGCCTACTAAATGGCTTTATGGAGGGCTATTTGTTTTTGTTTCTCTTCAGGGACCTGATGAAATCCCGCCACGCAAAGGGGTTGAGCAGAGGATTTGCGGGTGGCTGGAAGCGATTGTTGATGGCACCTTGCTGTTGCTGCATGAAGAATCTATGATTCATGTTGGCACTTGCAGGAAGGTTCCAATAAGCTTCTTGCATCGCTGCACTTTGCAGAAATCGCTGTAAGTTGTCGTAGTCTCGCTGATCGGGCAATTCGACCGCTAATACCGCCGCCTTAAATACGGCCTCTGAGGGATAAGGAAATACC
>JBCCXG010000515.1:0-4977 GCA_039191945.1 Bacteroidota bacterium | reverse complement strand
TGGCTGAGTTACGTTTTACGTAGTCCGCAACTTCAAACTGCACGAGCATATCTAGCCAATCGCTCACTTGCTTCGAAGACACCTTTAGTACCTTGGCTAAATCGCCTTCCTTTATTGAGACAAACTCCTGAAAAATCTGACCACCGTATAGTCGAAGTAGAGACTTAATGACCAAATCGAGCTTAGGGTGCGCCACCTGGAAGCGGTACAAGTCTTCCTTGCGCTGAAGGATCATGACCTGGGAAGACTTGAAAAATGATTCGCTAAGCGTGAGTACACCAGCCTCCTGCAGTTTCTTCATGCAGTTGAACGTTTCCAAAGCTGAAAGGTCATAGGTAGAAGCGAAGCGCTCCAGTTCAAATGCAAAGCTCTTCTCCGGAAGACTACCAACGGCCAACTTATAGTAGTTGGCCAACGCTTGATAAACCCGCCGAATACTTGCTAGTGAGACCGCATTTCGTACCAGTTGATCTTTGAGCCTGATGACATCCGACGCATCATAAAGCAGCACAGCATACGCCTTTTGTTCATCCCTACCGGCCCTGCCCGCCTCTTGATAATAGGCCTCCAGAGAATCGGGTAAATCCAGGTGTATCACTGATCGCACATCTGATTTATCGATCCCCATCCCGAAGGCATTCGTGGCCACCATCACACGAAGTTTACCAGATCTCCACAGGTCTTGCTTTCGTTCTCTATCGGTAGCACTTAGCCCTGCGTGATAGTAGTCTGTAGACTGGCCTTTGGCTCGGAGTGTACGACCCACAACTTCGGCCATCTTTCGGCTGCGAACGTATACGATGGAGCTTCCGGGCACATTGGTCAGGACCTCAGCAAGTTTCCTTTCTTTGTTTTCAAGATTGAAGACAGAGTAGGACAGGTTAGTCCGGGCAAAGCTTCTGGTGAAGATCTGGGTATCGACAAGCTTCAATTTTTCAACAATGTCTTCCTTCACCCTTTTCGTAGCAGTGGCCGTCAGTGCGATCAAGCGGTCGATACCACGTCGCTCGACAAAATCGTGGATATGTAAATAGGAAGGTCGAAAGTCATAGCCCCATTGAGAGATACAATGGGCCTCATCTACTGCCAACATCGATACGTTCATCCGCTCGGCACGAGCGAGAAAAAGCGAGCTCCTCAGCCGTTCTGGAGAGACATAAAGAAATTTCACATTGTCGTAGACGCAATTGTCCAGTGTAATGTCTATTTCGCGTCGTGTCATCCCCGAGTAGAGTGCGGTAGCTTTAATTTGACGACTTTGAAGCTGCTCTACCTGATCCCTCATCAATGCGATGAGCGGTGACACCACGATGCACACCCCATCGAACATCATTGCCGGCACCTGAAAGCAAATCGATTTGCCTCCTCCGGTCGGCAATAGTGCCAAAGTATGCTTCCCATCCAGTACCGACTGGACGATCTCCTCCTGCATCGGACGAAAGCTCTCATGGCCCCAGTATTGTGAAAGTATAGCTCTGGGTGTCACGGTTGTTGTTTTGGCTAATATAAAGCGAGCTGCCAAAACCCGTCCCTGCGGACGAAGTGCGGAGAGACTCCCCGATCGGTCAGGACCTCCTGCTGCTCCTGTACGTACCAGTAATCATTGGTACCATCAAAAACCAGATGATCAAAACGAAGGTCAGCCCATTGATCACTCTTGATCCTGGCGTTATTCGAAATAACCAAAAGGTTGGTTTCGATCGGTCCCGCAACCTCCCATTCGCTGATGTCATCATAGATCCTCAGCATACGTATTCCTTCCCATTCACCCACGCATACGACACTGTCACACCTCCACACCTCCTCGGCCCGTTGCCAACCGAGGCTGGCAGGCTCATAACCCCAGAGGAGTCTGGCCGGATCTACGTTGCGGATCACCATATCACGGTCCAGCGCTTCGCCGATTAATTTGGCATTGCCGTAGGCGTGTAAATCCATGGCCCATGCATTTCGGACGTCATATATCACCAGTGCAACTCGCTGCAGCTTATTGAAGTCCGCTTTGAAAGAATGAAATGCGATCCCGATCAATAGGCAACACCCCAGCGCAAAAGGCAAGAAACGCTTGTATTCCAGTGCCCAAAAAACGCATAGCAGAACAGCATAAGTGAGAAGAACAGCATATAGTGAGACCGAAACACCGGTCACGGCACTGCCTGGAAGCCTCTCCACTCCTCGAATGATGGCGTTGAGCACGAGGATCAAAATCTCAAGGGGTCCTGCCAACACGTACGCGAGCCAGGAGATCACGCTTCCCAATACGATCATGGGCAGCCCGAGCAGGAGAATGAGGAAAGCAAATAGGGCCACGATAAGGTTCGTAAAAAGAAAGTAGGTCGGAAACTGATGAAAGTAGTAGATGGAAAGGGGCGCCACGGCAATCTGTGCAGCAACTGAGACACACGTGACCTTCCAGGCTTCTGATAAGATGGGATGAGTCACTAGAATCAATGAATTCAGCCTGGGAAACAGGTAGACAATACCTAAAACCGCGAGATAGGAAAACTGAAAGCCCAGGTCAAAAAGGTAGCCGGGACGATACAGCAACAGGACAAATGCCGCGACTCCCAGGGTGTTGAATATATTGCGATTATTGCCCGAGGCCTCTCCAAGGGTCAGAATGGTAAACATTGTCGCCGCCCGGAACACGGAAGGGGACATACCGGTCATGATCGCATAGAGCCAGATGCACAACACTACGATTATGACAAATAATGGCTTCCCCAAGGGCAACTCTTTCAATCTTCTCAAGAGCCGACCCAACAGCAAGAAGACAATTCCGACATGAAGGCCAGATACGGCCAACACGTGGGTCGCACCAGCCGTAGCATAGGCCGACCGCAGGTCATCACTCAAATCTTCCTTTATCCCCAGCAGGAGTGCCGAAGCAATTTGAGTGACCTCATCGTTGATAAAGTAGGATGACAAATCTTCCAGCACGGCATTGCGAAGCCGCGACGAGACAGAGCTAATCGATAAAGTACTGTCCCGCCCTATGACCGCAAATTCTTGGCCCTCAACAAAAGCCTGACCATACACGTGCTGCCGGGCCATGTAGCGACCATAGTCAAACTGTCCAGGATTTCCCGGAGGCCGAAAGGAGGCTGGCACGCCCTGGGCATAAAAAATGTCATTTTGGCTCGGAGGCAAGACTTCTCCCTTGCGCAGAAATACCACAGCCTTGCCCGTAGTCTGCACTAAGCTGTCATGAGAGACCACTTGCTGAACCTCAGCAATGAATCGCCAACCCCTAGTGGTCTCCTTCGGCTCCTCTAGGACCTGACCCTGAAAAGCTGTGACATTCGATTGCTTTGTGTAATGAGAAGACCACCGGCGATCTTCGTCCAACCGATAGATGACTCCACCTAGGTACGCCAATAATAACAAACCTAATACTCCGGCTGCGGCGGGTTGCTCGAACAGAGACCGTCCTCTCAGGGACCGAATGAGCACAAAAAGAAAAATCAGCAAATAAACTGTAGCAAAGCTCTGATCCCAAAGGGCTGGGAAGTGATGTGCAATAAGGATGCCTGACGCCAGAGCTAAACTGAAACGGAGAAAAGGAAAAGGCGTCCACTTAAACATCGACCTGAAGGACGAGATCAGCGATCGTCACTAAAGGCCTCCCTTTCCATTTCATAGTGCCAAATGTCACACTCCAGAAATTGCTCACCTTTCTTATGAAAACCAAATTTTGAATAGAGGGGTACTGCATCCAATTGGGCATGGAGGTACAAGCGAGCCGTACTCTTCACGGTCCGTTCAATATCCTCTAGCACGGACCCTACCAAGACTGTACCCACACCTTTGCCTCGCCAGTCATGACGGACGGCAAAACGCTCCAACTTGATCCCCGAGTTGGTATGTCTCCACCGCGCGACGCCCACAGCCTCTCCTGACTCGTCCAGAGCAACAAAGTGCCGGGATTCTTCTTCGAACTCATCAAACTCTTCCTCACGATCTACCTTTTGCTCTTCGACGAAGACCTCTTCCCTCAAGCCAAGGGCTTTGCGCATGGCTATTTCATCATTTGTGATCTTCTGAACCGTGATTCGACTTTGCATCGCCATGACGTTTATAGGCATTGATAATTCTCTTGACCAATTTGTGGCGCACCACATCTTTGCCATCCAACTCGATAAAACCTATCCCATCGGTTTTGGCAAGGATATCCAGCGCTTCGATCAAGCCAGACCGTTGATTCCTTGGAAGGTCTATTTGAGAACGGTCACCGGTGATAATCGCCTTCGAATCCGGACCCATCCTGGTCAAAAACATCTTCATCTGCATAGGTGTCGTGTTCTGGGCTTCATCGAGCAAAATGAATGCATTGTTGAGCGTCCGACCTCGCATGTACGCCAGTGGAGCAATTTCAATAATACCATTCTCTCGATAGTACTTCAGCTTCTCACTAGGTATCAGATCGTTCAAGGCGTCGTAGACGGGCCTAAGGTAGGGATCGATCTTTTCTTCAAGATCCCCCGGAAGGAAACCCAGGTTCTCCCCTGCCTCCACCGCCGGTCGAGTGATAATGATCTTCTTAACATCCTTATTCTTCAGGGCGCGTACCGCCATTGCGACGGAGATATAGGTTTTCCCAGTACCCGCTGGACCCACAGCGAAGACGAGATCGTTCTCTTCCACACTTTGGACCAGCGCCCGTTGGTTGGCTGTCTTGGGGCTGATTTTGAACCCTTTCGTCCCAAAGACCAGAATCTCGTCCTTTTGCAATTTAGGGGGATCCTTATGATCATCGGCAATGGTACTGATGACGTTCTCATGCGTCACATTCCCGTATTTCTCATAGTGATGTAATAGTGACCCCAGTATTTTATTGATCCTCAAAATTTGGGGACCAGACCCCTGAATACGGATCTCATTACCTCTCGATATGATTTTACTGTCGGGAAAAGCGGAAGCGATTTCTTTAATGTTTTGATTTTCAACCCCTAGGAAATCAACCAGGGATACGTTTTC
>JBCCXG010000514.1:0-4978 GCA_039191945.1 Bacteroidota bacterium | reverse complement strand
TCTGACTAACTGTCACAGTGAGTGTTGCCGGGTCTACGACAGGATCTTCATCATCAGATCCACAATTGGTCAATAGCGGTATTAGGGTCAAGACCCAGCAATGTCTTAATAAGTTCAAAATATTTGTCGCCAGTTGGTTAGTCATAGTCTACGATGGTTTTGGTGCGCCCCTCATGGAGTCGGAAGTAGCGCCTATGGTTGCTGAGAAAAAATTCCATGATGTTCATATGACCATCCACTTCGTCCAGCAAACAAGTGTTTTCGACTTCGATTGTATGGACGGTCCCTCCTGGCGCGTGTATGATACCATTCAGAAGGATATTGTCCTTAGTGTATTCTATCGCGTCGAGCTGGAAGGGAACCGGTCGACCGTCGAATTTGTAGGCCACTCGACGCTCCACATAGTCGCCTATCTGGTCGAGCACTTCGATGCTCTCGGTAGGCCGGCCGTAAATGGCTTCGAGGATGTCAACCCTATCAAATGAGACGGCAATTTCATAGTTTTCATTCTGCTCTTCGACCGTAAAGCGAGCCATCTTGACATCATGGTCGACGCCAAAAAAAGAAAGCCATAGTGATGCAGCGAGCAGATTCAAAACGTATCCCGATTAACCATTTTGGCAAAGATTTGTAGTTTTTACCAAGAAATGGGGGCACGATCACCGAAGGGGAAAAATGCTCACATGAACCTGTCGACGACGTGAGTGACTGAGCATTTGTGACTACTCAATCGGATGTATCAACTTAGGCTGGCTGTAAAATGGTGTGCCCGTGTGTTAGGGCAATGTCGGGATCCAAAGAAGCCGCTACGGAACAGTACTTACTGACCGCCAGCGCGATGATCTTTGAGGCCTCGTCATCCGTGAGATCCGGTGAGGTGATTTCATATTGGATATGGACCTTCACAAACTTGCGGGGATGCTCTTCCCTACGATCTCCTTCAGCAGTGCCTTTGATATCCACCAGGGTTTTGCGGCGCTTCTTGATCATTGATACAATGTCGACCGCTGCACAAGCTACAGTTGCCGAAAGGAGTAGCTCAGTGGGGCTCATGGCCTTCTTGTGCTCCTTGAGCATGTCGATGTCGAGGGCATTCCCGGATTCGTTGGTGGCGGAGTATTCTTGGTCTGCGCGATAGGATAGGGATACTTTCATGGTGATGGTTTATAGGTTGTTTAGTTTATTGGTTTTTTGATTGCGGAACGCAGCCCGTACAGCATCCTTCCAATCTGATCAATTTTATCGCGGAGTTCATTGAGTTCCCGCTCGGAAATATATTCTAGGTATCAATTGATTCAAAACCTCTACTAAGCTTCCAAATGCAATTTTATAGAAACAGGCTTGTTCTTTACTACCTCGTCTGGTGCTACACTCAGCAATATTGCTACTCACTGAAAGGCTAGCCCTTCTTAGTTGGCTAGAAAAACCAAATCGCTCCTCACTCGGGAATTTTGCAGTCAGGTTATAGATGTTTTTAAGAAGACTTCGAGAGATTTGCCATACTTCCAACTTCTCGAATGCGTATTCCTTCATTGAGGTAGCGCCTTTTTGCGCTCCTAAGTTTAATGGTTTATCGAACCCTCAGAACTCATAAACACGTAAACCCAAGAACCACCTATTCATACTTCAAAGCATCTACGGGATTGAGAAGGGCGGCCCTCAGGCTTTGCGAGCTGACAGCCACGAAAGAGATCACAAAAGAAATCAGGCCAGCCATGACAAAAAAGGTCCACGAGAGCTCGATTCTGAAAGCAAAGTCCTGGAGCCACTGACCCGCCAGCCAATGGGCGATAGGAATAGACAATAAATACGAACCTACTACCAGAAGCAGGAAATTGCGACCTATGAGCAGTAGGATGCCTCGCACTGTAGCCCCCATGACCTTCCTCACACCAATCTCCTTCGTTCGCTTTTGCACGACGAACGAGGCCAGACCCAACAAGCCGAGGCAGGCAATAGTTATCGCGAGTAGTCCGAAATATTTGATAAGCTCTCCAAGCAATTCATCTTTTTTGTATTGCTCCGCTATGTGATCATCGAGAAACCTGAATTCGAAAGGCCAACGCGGGGTCACCGCCTCCCAAGCCTTTTGTGTTTCATCAATGGCATCGAAAAGCTCCGCACGAGTTGCGACGTTGTACTTGATGGCAACATCGCCCCACTGGGCCAATTGAAATACGCTGGGTCTGACCGGCTCGTAGAGTGATTCAAAATTGGCATCTTTGAGCACACCTATCACTTGCAAGCGATAGATGGTTCGATTGTCGTTACCCCCGCTGTACGAGAATTTCTGTCCTAGCGCTTCCTCAGGGGTCCAACCAAAAACTTGGACGGCAGCCTCGTTGAGCAGTATGGCAGAAGCTGAATCCATCTTGGAATCGCGCTGAAAGAACCTACCTTCCACAACCTCCAAGTCGTACATATCCACAAAGTTGTAGCCCACATGCTTCAGCCCTAGTCGCTTGGCCAGGGGGGTCTCCTCGCCGTTGACCCGAAAGGTCTGACCCCACCCACTCTCCCCAGCGACATAGCCGAGCCCGACGTGCTCGATCCCGGGAATTTTCCGCAATTCAGTCTCAAGTAGACTGAACGATTTGTCTATTTTATTGCCATGAGTGAGTACGATCGTCTGATCCTTATCGAAGCCCAAGTCCTTGTTTTTGATAAAACTCAGCTGACCCTGAATGACCAGTACCCCGACAATGAGCACATTGGAAATGATGAACTGACCGGTCACCAGAAACATTCTCAGGCCCATGTGCTTTCTCCCCTGCCGCTCAAAATTGCCCTTGAGTGTGCGCGAGGGCAGAAACTTAGATAAATAAAATGCGGGGTAGAGCCCTGCGAGAAATCCCACGGAAACGATACCCACTATTAGGTAAAGAACAATCTCGGGGTGTGCGCCATAGGGAATAGCTATGGTCTTTCCAATGAACTGAGAAAAGACCGGTATCATGGCATGTACAATAAGGACGCCGCCGAGAGCAGCTACCGCACATACAACGATAGATTCGCAGACAAATTGAAAAATCAGCTGCTGGCGAAATGCTCCCATAACCTTCCTTAGACCGACCTCTTTGGCCCGGCGAGCGCTTCGAGCTGTACTAAGGTTGATGAAATTGATCGTGGCTATGACGAGAATCAGGAAGGCAACAGCAATGAGCGCGTAGACTTGTACCTGGTTGCCAGTGGGGCCAATCTGTGAAATGACGTCCTTATCGAAATAGACATCGGACATTGGCTGTGCCAGGTACTGGTAATGGATTTCCCGGTCAGGTAGCCTGCCGAAGCCATCGATTCCGTCCAACTGGAAGTGCGTCGCGAAGCTGCCATAGGACGCACCTTCCTTCAAAAGGACGTAGGTCCAGGCTCCCGACCACTTCCAATCCTTTTCGAAATCGTAGCCATTGTTGTTTTGATTGCGCATCCACCGTTGACGTTGAAGCTCGACGGGTACGATCATATCGAACTGCAAGTGGGAATTCGTCGGCACATTTTGCAGGATACCAGTCACCTGTAGTGCGTCCTGATCCTTATATTTCATGCTCTTGCCCAAAGGATCTTCGTCTCCGAAGTACTTGATAGCAGCCTTTTTGGTGAGGACGATACTGTTCATCTGGGAGAGTACAGTTTTGGGATCCCCTCGCTCCAGCTCAAAATCAAAGACCTCCAATAGTTCCGGGTCAGCAAACAGGACATTGTCTTCGGTATACATTTGATCACCAAAGCTGAGGGTGGTCCGGTCGATGCGGTTCTGATAAAATCGAACAATACGCTCGACCTCTGGATAATTTTCCATTAGCCGCTGCTTGACCGGAAAAGCAACCCGAGAAACCACTCGCTCTTCATCCCTGGCGGAGTATTGATACTGAAGTCTATAGATGCGATCCTTCTTTGTATGAAAATCGTCATAGGACATCTCCTGTGTGACAAAGGCCGTGATGAGCATGAAAGCTGCCATCCCCAAGGCTAAGCCAAAGATGTTGATGAAGGTAAAAGTCTTGCTGGCGCGGAGTGTCCGGTAGGTCATCTTGAGGTAGTTGCGTAGCATATCGAATGGGTAGAGTAGGTTAAGTGGATGTCTTTTTCGCCGGAGGGCAAAGGGTTGAAAGAAGGTGAGGACGTTCCACAGATAGAGCCAGTTGGCCCTGGTGCGGCCATACTTTGCGAGCCTGCGGTAGTACAACTCGAGTAAGTCGCCCTCGACGGCGTCGACCAGTTCTTGGCGGCAAAACCAGCGGAAGAAGTGTGTTAAGAGGCGGGGTGGTTGTGGCTTCATGACTTACCTCCTTCCCATACAATCTTAGGTACAGCGTCCCACATCTTATTGCGCAGCTCCTTGGATCGGGCAAGCGCCTGCTTGCCCATGGCAGTCAGTTCGTAAAGCTTCTTTTTCCGTCCACCGCGAGTCTCAGTGGCCCCTCCCATGTGGGAGGTCAAAAAGCCCTTATCTTCCAACCGAACAAGGGACTTGTGGACAGCGCTGATCATGACATTGCGACCGGTCTGCTTCGCTATTTCGTCTTTGATCGCCAAGCCGTAAGCATCATCGTACAATATGCCGACGGTAAGCAGCACGACCTCTTCAAATTCACCTAACTGAGTGCCTTTCATTGGATTTGTTTCACCTTTGCCTTATTACGTTGGTGGTCCTGGAAAGGTTGTGGAAAAGCAGGGGTGAGCGGGGAAGGATGGGTTTTTAGGAGTGGATAGGTTTGTAAGTTGATAGGTGACACTTCTCAACTTTTCAATCAAAAAGCTTAAAAACTCAAAAACTTATCAACTCAAAACTAGATGTGGCCATGAGCCGGAGCGCTAGACAAGGCATGACTGCGCGTGGTGGTCGAGGGGCTGATGGCTAGCGCCGGCGCGAGGAGGTCAAGTGCGGCGGCCATGGCGGTGGGAAGTGCGAATCCTGAAAACATTTTCGATAAGACGCAGCTTCTACTGCCGACAACCAAATAATCAGCCAGCAGAC
>JBCCXG010000513.1:0-4984 GCA_039191945.1 Bacteroidota bacterium | reverse complement strand
TCTGATTAGAAACATCAACAATATCATCACGCTACACCAGAATAAGCTAAAGAATGTGACCGTCTACAAGCAATTTGAAGAATCCGTGGAGATAGAAGGCTACCCCGATGAACTGACGCAGGTCTGGACAAACCTCATTTCCAACGCCACCTATGCGAATAAGTATAGAGGTAATCTTTGGATCAGGGTCAAGCAGTACGAAAACAAGGTGCAAGTAGACATCGAGGATAGCGGAGGAGGTGTTGATCCTCAGGTGATGGAAAGGATCTTTGAACCTTTTGAGACAACCAAGCCGGAGGGAGAGGGAACAGGTCTCGGGCTTTCCATTACAAAAAGAGTAATCGACAAACACAAAGGGACCATCACGGTGGGCAATACCGAGACGGGTGCCTTATTCAGCGTCACGCTCCCAAAAACTCTACCTTAAACACCGTTCGTTGGAATAGATTGCTATATTTAGTCCATGAAGAAAGGGTTAATCCTCTGTGTTGACGACGAACCTTATATTCTGGTCACGTTGAAATCCCTTTTTAGAAGGTCTTTTAAAGACTTCCACTTGGAATTTGCGGAGAACGCAGTGGACGGCCTTGATATCCTTGCTGACTACAAAGATCAAACGCCAGAGCGGATCATTATCCTCTCAGATTGGAAGATGCCAGGTATGCGAGGTGATGAGTTTTTGACTGAGTCCAAGAAGATCTTTCCTGATGCTGTGAGATTTCTGCTGAGTGGTATGATCACTAAAGAATTCAACGATCAGCTATATGAAGAGGCGGGCATACGTAAAATTATCTCTAAGCCCTGGGACAACGATCAACTCCTCGATGAGATCGCCCAAGTGGCGCTATGACCTTGCCTACAAAGGAGCCTGCTTTCTTAAATTACGGACACTATCGGGAGCTTCTATGGCGGAGTTCAGGTCTTTTTCGGGGATGGGTTGTCCATACATACCGTGAATAGGAACTACACCAGCCCAAATATCCAGCTCCATGTCTGACAGCTCATCATTTACACCTTCGGCTCGCACCTTAGCAGAAAATTGATCGATCGATACACCAATGACGAGTGTGCTGCGGAACTCTTTGTCGTTGGGGGTTCGTGCCTCTTGCCAACGACCTTGGATGAAGTTTTCGGTGATGACTTCCAAGGCTTTCATCTTTTCATCCGGATCTTCTACAACCCTGGGTTTCCCAAAGACCATCGCAGAGCGATAGTTTACTGAATGATGGAAGACGGACCTTGCCAGCACCAGACCATCCAAATGGGTAATGGTAACGGACACTTTATCAGCTTCCAGGATACCCAGCAACATTCGGTTTTTCAAGGATCCATGTAAGTAGAGCATATCACCAGAGCGACCATAGCCTGTGGGAATAGAGATGGCATATCCCTCGTAGACATAGGCCACGTGGCAGATCATATGGCTGTCAATGATGTCATAGGCGATTTCCCTCTCATAGAGCGCTCTTTTTGCCCCACGGACCACTTTATTCAACGTGGAGATTTCCGATTTTTCCATGAGTTTATTTCAGATATCAGTTAGTTACGGGTCAAATCTATTGCTTATCTGGTCTACTTTAGTGGTCCAGATTGTAGATATTAGATAGTCCAGTATGTACCCTCTTTTCAAGGAAATCCTGCCGCTTCAAAGAGATTCAGAGGTGCCGGTTTACGTGCAGATTAGTAACAGATTGACTTTGCTGATCACCTCGGGCAAGCTGGCCTCTGGCGATCGCATACCAAGTTCCAGGGCGATGGCAGAGGGTTTGGGTGTCAATCGAAGAACAATTTCTTTGGCGTATGAAGAACTCATGGCACAAGGTTACATTGAGACTCGCCCAGCCTCAGGCACTTTCGTCGCCGGCCATTTGCCTTCGGTTCAGCCACGAGGGATATCCAGTGAGCGGGAGGTCCATCCGATCAGCACGGGATTCGATTATGAGGTTCGTACTCAGCTCCACACGCCGGTCATCCAACATTCTCCAGGCTTAGTGGTCGACGAGGGGCTACCGGATCTTCGACTGTCCCCTACGGACGAAATCAGGCGAACCTTTAACAATTTTCTGACGAGAAGCACTTCCTTGCAGCATTGGTCTTACGGTTCCCCCGCGGGAGATGCCCGGCTTCGTGAGCAGTTGGTCGCGTACCTACGGCAAACCCGAGGCATTAGGCTAGATGTGGAGAACTTAATGATCACGAGAGGCAGCCAGATGGGACTGTACTTGGCTACTCAGCTGCTGACTGACTTCGAGAAGAACAGCAAAGTCGCCGTAGGCAGGCTGAATTACAATACTGCCAATCTGACCATTCGCCATGCGGGCGCAGAACTCATCACGCTGCCCATCGACCGTGAAGGGATCGATACGGAGTACTTAAAAACTGTATGTAGACAAGATGGACTCAGAGCGGTTTACGTCACACCGCACCATCACCACCCGACCACCGTGACACTCAGCGCAGAGCGCCGCCTTCATCTCATGGAACTGGCGTCGAAGTATAGGTTTGCGATCATCGAGGACGACTACGACTACGATTTTCATTACGCCAGGACGCCTTTGCTTCCGCTGGCGAGTATTGATCTGGCATCGGTCATTTACATCGGCGGATTCTCGAAGATTATTTCTCCCGCGCTGAGGATTGGATTCCTGGTCGGGCCCAAGCAGCTGGTCAAGGACGCCATCTTTCTGAGAAGGATCATTGACCGGCAGGGAGACGCATTGATGGAAAGGACCGTCGCTCAAATGTTGGCCAATGGTGATATACAGCGCCATTGTAAGAAGGCCCTTCGGGTGTATCATGAGCGGCGAACTACTTTTGGGCAGCACCTGAAGACACTTGGCCCTTTACTCAATTACCAAACACCCGAAGGGGGCATGGCTTATTGGGTCGGCCTACCTAAGCACCTGTCATGGCATACTGTACGTCAGCGATTGGCGGAGAGGTCGGTCAAAATCCCGGATTGGGAAAACTACGATCCATTTAAGGATGGACACAATCATCTTCGTCTAGGCTTTGCATCACTCAACTCACAAGAGATGGAGGAGGTCTTCGCCAAAATCAAGGAGACCATTGATTGAGCCCCGACAAGGTGTTATCGGAGACTCCAGATTTCGTAGATGTCGCTCCCCTTGCTGCTTTTGCCGCTGTGATGCCAATCTCCGTCTTTCAATTCAAATTTGAAGTCAAGTGCCGCGCCGACTCGCGTTTGGTCTCTAGAGAAAAATTCAATGTTCTCCACGTATTTACCGCCTTGAGTAGTGTAAGTGCCCCCTCCTGTGCCCATGAATTGTTTCGTTTCGGTGTTGTAGGCAATCCACTGAAAGCGACTTCCTGAGAGGATTTTCATGGTTTTTCGTACACCGGGAGTGCGCCTGCGAATTTCGCCATCTCGCATCCTACCAGTGATCAACCAGGCACCCTGTAGCTTGCCGGGAGAGCCATCGTCGATTCGCTGGTAGACAAAGTCGCCAGCAGTCATTTCGTCTTTCCCTGTCATAGAAACTGGCATTTCCACAGTGGTTCCCACTTGATCGGGCTCCGCCGAATGGAATTCAATGACTTGCTTTACATTATTGCCATCGAGTTCCCAGCTACCTCCCACGGTGAAATTGAACTGCTGATCCGTGTAGGAAGTACCAGAGAAGTACCCGTCAGTTATGATGACGCTGACGGTACTACCGTCGTCGGCCTGAGTGGACCAACCACCAAGCATGTCCATTTTTGATACTTTTTGCGCGCTGAGCGACGTACCAAGAAGCAGTACGATGAAAGTCAATTGGGATCTCATTTTTTTGGGTCTTATCAGAAGTAAGCTAAGAAAAAAATAGATTCTGATGACAATCTGTACCCAAAACAAAACCCGGCACTGAGAGTGCCGGGTTTCAATTTTTTTTATGTAGCAAGCTTCTAAGCCAGTGCTGCACTAGCGCCGTACTGAGGCACCGTCGCGTCTTTTCGGCTTAGCTTCTTCAACATCTTCATGTGTAGCTTGAGTGCCACCCAGAAGTTGGGATTCTCTTGGTATTGCATGCCGAACTCCGCTGCCGTTTCCTTGATGATCCGGGTAAGCGGAATATAGTGGGCATGATTAATGTGCGGGAACAAGTGGTGCACTACGTGTATGTTGATGCCACCGGTCAACCAAGTCACAAACTTGTCTTCCCTGCTGAAATCGGCAGTCGTCTCTAACACGTGAATGAAGTAGTTATTCTCGATATTGCCCTCATCGTCTGGCAATGGATAATGTGTGCCCGTGTAGACGTGCGTTACTTGAAATAGTAATGCGAAGCAGAGACTGGGTAAGAGGTGCAGATTGACCCAGGCAATGGCCACCCACCACCACGGTGTGCTCAGGAGCAGCATGGGTAATACCAGGGTGACGGTGTAGTAGAAGATCTTGCTTGTGAAGAGAACGATGTATTCCCCGATCGGGTGTTTGATATTTTTCGTGTTACCAATATTGGCCTCTGCAAACATCCATTTGAAGTCTTTGACGGTGACCCAGTGGATCATGGCCAATGAATAAAGAATGGGCGTGTAGATATGTTGCCACTTGTGTTTTGGCTCCCAGGGTTCGTGCGGTGTGAAGCGAAACATGCCGTGCGTCTCCAACGTGACATCAATCCCAGCGATGTTCACAAACGCATGATGTGCGTTGTGCATTCGCGTAAAGAGGTAGCTGTTGCCACCAATAAAGTTCATAGAGTAACCCAATATCCTATTCACCTTATTGTCTTTTGCATAGGCATTGTGGCAAGCATCATGCATGATATTAAACGCAATGAAGATGTTCACAAAACCCAAGGCCAGGAAACCGAGCATCAGAAGCGCAAGATTTCCGCTTAGGAGGTCTGACATGATGAGCGCATAGACACCTATCCATACGGCGAATGCCAATATCCCTTTGATTTTGACTTCCGTGTTGGCGTGGGGCGAAAGATTATTGTCCTTGAAGTAGGCGTTTACTCTCTTTCTCAACTCTCTG
>JBCCXG010000512.1:0-4987 GCA_039191945.1 Bacteroidota bacterium | reverse complement strand
CCGGCGGCAAAGAGTTCGCTGGCAAAGGTCGTTTCCCAAATCAATTGTCGATCAACGCCGAACTTGGCGATGAACCCGAGGAGTGTATCGGGCTTGACCCCCCAGCTTACGATGGTATCTTCCCCTACCTCAAGGAACCCCTGTGTGAGATAATCTTCCACGAAGCTTTCATCAAAAGGGCGCAGGGAAATGGTATCTGTCTCCGTAAAGCCATAGTGATTGCGAAGGTACCAGTGATGATAGATGGTATCCCAGACGGAGATCATTTCCCCTGCCCAGCTTCTAGCAACCTGCGAATAAGCCTTCACTCCCGACACCCCATCAAAGGCACTTGCATAGTAGCCATCGTAATAGGCATTGGCCTCTTCAATTTCGGAACTTTCAAAAGACAGTAACTCCTGTATCTTACGGCAAGCCTGTCGCACACTGTCACTGACTTGCACTTGCTGCACGATGGCCGTACTGTCCAAGAGTACCGGATTCAGGGCTGTATCACTCAGATGCAAGGCCACATTCTCAAGTATCCGTGACTTGATGAGTCGCTGAGCTACAGAAGAGCGGTCATACTTTTGGAAGGTATTTTGCAATTCGGATGGAATGGATGAGGCGAATTCTGCAGGCTGATGAATTTGTAATCGGGCCTTTGCTGAAACCAGTTTTCTGTCAAACTCGACGATCTTGTCCTTCAACGTAAAGATCTCCTCGTTCAGCACCTGCTTCGTATTGGAGGCCCACTGACCAAACTCATAGCCCTTGATCACTTTATTATCTTGGGGAAAAAGCGGATCTAGCCGCACGAAATCATCGATCGGAGTATAAGCCACCGACTTGAAATAGTCCTCAACCTCCAACTCTTCACCCGCCTGGACCGTGGAAGTAGCCACCTCGTCAAAGGATCTGAAAAGACCCTGAAGATCGCCTAGGCCCGAGATGGCCTCCAGGTCCGATCTCATGAGGTAGTCCGGGTAGTCTCCAGAACCGTCAACCAATTGATTGAAGGCATTGAGCATTTCTTCCTCCAAGGAAGTAAGACGCTGTACCGATCCATGCAAGCTTCTGATCGCCGTAATTCGGTTTTCCAGCGCGTCCACCTTCTCTTCAATATCCAGATGCACGTCAGATACCTTGATGCCAAAGTCTCCGGTACGCAAGTCTCTTCGGTAAAAGGCTTGGTAGTATTCTTCGTTTTTCTTGACCTCCTTTTCATCAATCAGCGTCTTGCTCTTCGCATAGTAGTCCAGCGCACTGGTACCCATTTGAAAAAGCTCCGTTGTATCTGTCATGATATCATGCAACAGAAACTTCGCCTCAATAATTAGGCCCATTTGATAGTGGGCATTGGCATGTTCATCGTTCTTTGGATTGGCCAGAAAGGTGGTCAGGTCGCTCTCCACCTTATTAAATTTCCGGGCCTCTAGATCTGGGTAGATGTCTTTGTACTTCACTTTTTGGCCCTTGACACTGCTGCTCAGCGCCAGACAGAGACCGGACAAAACGATGACTCTCAGCATGATGACTCTTCAATTGATCCTTAAAAATACCAAAATTCACCGCTCATGCCCAGCGCTTGGGGCTAGGACTTAAATTTACCTTTCAACGCCGCTAACTTAGATTGCAAATCTCCGTCTGGGGTCTTCGGCTCCCGCTGCTGTTGCTTCGACCGTGATGTTTTCTTCGGAGCAGTTTTTGGTTTGGAGTGGCCAAAGGGATCCGATTTGAGTGATAAGGAGATACGTTTCCTTTCCACATCAACCTCGGTGACGGTCACGTGTACCTGCTGATGCAAAGTGACCACTTTTGCCGGGTCCGACACAAAGCCGTCAGACAAATGGGAGATGTGTACCAGGCCATCCTGATGAACCCCTACGTCAACGAATGCCCCAAATTTGGTGATATTGGTGACGATACCCGTCAACTTCATCCCGATGCTCAGGTGGGCCACTTCGGTGACGTGATCGGCAAAGGCAAATGCGGTGAATGCTTCCCGAGGATCACGGCCAGGCTTGTCCAGTTCACTCAGAATATCTTTGAGCGTGGGCATCCCGATACCATCTATCGCGTATCTTTTCAGATCGAGCCTACTCCGCAGCGTACCATTGTCGATCAAGTGGCTAACGGTACTGTTTAGGTCCCGCGCCATTTGCTCTACAATCCCGTAACTTTCTGGATGCACCGCACTGCGATCCAGCTGATTGTCACTCTCTCGAATCCGTAAAAAGCCAGCGGCTTGCTCAAATGCTTTTGCTCCCAATCGGGGAATAGACTTAAGCTCCTCTCGAGTCCGTATGGGACCATTTTGATCACGATACTCCACAATGTTGGACGCGAGCTGGGGGCCGAGTCCCGATACGTAGGTCAGCAGTTCACGGCTCGCCGTATTGAGCTCAACACCGACCGCGTTCACACAACCCTCCACGACGTCGTCGAGGGATTTCTTCAAGGAGGACTGATCTACATCGTGTTGATATTGTCCCACACCAATTGACTTTGGATCGATTTTGACCAATTCTGCCAATGGATCCATCAAACGCCTCCCAATGGATACGGCACCTCTCACCGTGACGTCCTCCGCGGGAAATTCTCGACGTGCCACCTCTGAAGCGGAGTAGACACTGGCGCCATTCTCGCTGACGACGGCTATCGTGATTTGAGCATCTAGTCCCAGCTGGCGGACAAATTGTTCCGTCTCTCGACTGGCGGTACCATTACCGATAGCAATGGCCTCAATTTGGTGCTTTTTGACCAAGTGACGAATGGTTTCACCCGCCGTACGGGTGTCTTTTTGCGGTGCATTGGGGAAGATCTTGCCATGTTCCGCCAGCTTACCCTGTCGATCCAGGCATACGAGTTTGCAACCCGTCCGAAAACCCGGGTCCAACGCCATCACCTTCTTTTGGCCAAGGGGCGCGGACATGAGTAACTGTTTCAAATTCTCCGAAAAGACCTGTATTGCCTCTTCATCGGCCTTTTTCTTTGACCAAAGTCGGGCCTCAGTCTCTATACTTGGCTTCATTAGCCTCTTATAGGCATCCGTCACCGCCAAGGCAACTTGATCGCTGGAGGGGTGGTTTCCCTTAACAAACCGGCGCTTAAGCCTTACAATAGCTTCCATCTCATCTGGGGCGATGTCCAACCCCAAAAACATCTCCTTCTCCCCTCTTCGCATTGCCAGCAGACGGTGTGAAGGAATCTTTGCCAGTGACTCCTCCCATTCGAAATAATCTTTGTATTTCTGGGCTTCGTTTTCCTTACCCTTTAACAGCTTACTCGAGATGATGGCATGCCGCTCAAAGAGTTTCCTGATGTCTGCCCTCGCCGAAGCATCTTCATTGATCATTTCGGCTATGATGTCTCTGGCCCCAGACAGTGCATCTTCGTGCGTCTCGATTTCATTGTCAGCTTCTACATAGGGTGCGGCCAGCCTGGCTAGGTGTCCGCCCTGTTGTTTCAAAATCTCTTGGGCGAGGGGTTCAAGACCTTTTTCTCTTGCGATCGTCGCCCGGGTTCTCCTTTTCGGGCGATAAGGAAGATAAAGGTCCTCGAGGACGGTCATTGTTTCGGCACTTTCTATCTTTTTCCGAAGATCAGGCGTCAATTTTCCTTGCTCCTGAATGGATTTGAGGATGGATTCCCTCCGCTGATCAAGGTCTCTCAACTGTTGTAGGCGATCCCTGATTTGAGTGATCTGAATATCTTCGAGACTCCCTGTTCTTTCCTTCCTATAGCGTGCAATGAACGGTACAGTCGCCCCCTCGTCCAGCAATTGTGTACAGGCTACTACTTGTTGGGGTCGGACCCCCAGCTCACCGGCAATCTTCTCGTGATACATTCGTCAACATTGTTGGGCGAGCAAAACTATGCAAGAGCCAACGTGGATTGGCGCCTGCCTCGCGAAAAAAGTTTTGTCTTCGTTTTGTCGCGTAGAAGCACCCGCTGAGGGAATGATAACGACACAATTATCGTAATATTTACAAATTCGTAGAGCGAATGAGCGGACGCAAAAGTATCAAGCGAGAAGTGATAGAGTGGGCTGTGATGTTGGGGGTCTTTGGCATCCTCTATGTTACTGGCCTGCATACGGAGGTGATTGGTCAGCTGCAGCGCTTGGTGGTCATGACAGGGATCATGCAGCCCTCCATCAATAGCGAAGAGCAGCCCGCTTCTTATGAAGTTTGGTTGGAGGACCTGGAAGGTGAGCGTGTATCCATGCAATCCATGAAGGGCGAAACGATCTTTTTGAATGTGTGGGCCACCTGGTGTCCCCCTTGTATCGCGGAAATGCCCGACATAGATGCGCTCTATCAGGAGGTCAAGGATGAGGTAGTCTTTGTGATGCTCTCGAGGGATCAGGATGAGCAAAAAGCCAAAGACTGGATTACTAAAAAAGGTTATCAGTTTCCGGTGTATTTCTTGAGAGGTCGGCTCCCAGAGATCTATCGCTCGCAAGCTATACCCACCACCTACGTGATCTCTCCTGAGGGATATGTCACCGTTCGAAATGCCGGTATGGCTAAATACAACACGGATAGCTTTAAGGAATACCTGACGAAATTATGATCGAGCTTCACTTTGTGTTCGTCCAGTTCAGCGTGCCTTTCGAAAGCGCGGTGTAGACTGCAAGGCGATAAAGTACCCTCGCCCCGACATTGGCGTCCCAATCTCCGACTCCAGGACTGACTTCACATAGGTCAAAGCCCACGATCTTACGACCCGATCGCACCACGCTTCTCAGTAGGAAATCCAATTGGCCAAACGAAAGACCCCCAGGCACCGGTGTACCCGTATTGGGACACAAGGCAGGATCCAGACCGTCGATATCAAGACTGATGTAGACTTGCTCCGGCAACGTATCGACTATATCTCCGACGATCTCAGACCAGTTGCGGTTCAAAAATAGGCCTTCATTGATATCATCGTCGTAAAAGACGTGAATCGGCTTCTGAGACTCCTCTACTACCTGCTGCTCTTCTTGACAGTAGTCCCGAAT